>CALIJD010000031.1 GCA_938017885.1 uncultured Granulicatella sp. | reverse complement strand
TGAACAAGCAGGAGAGCATTTTGAAATTATAGATATTGAGTCTGAGGAAGAGGCAAAAAAATTAGTTCAGGAAGATAAAGCTGACGGCTATGTTCAAGATAATCTTGATGTAGTCGTAAGCAAAGAGTCGGGTGTTTCCCAAAGTGTCTTAAAAAATGTCATTACACAGATTAAACAAATCGAATCACTCGGAAACGCGGCAGCAACCATTAATTTTAATCAAAGCTGGGTGAAAGAAACGAAGAGTGATGTGAGTGAAGGAACGATGATGTTTTATAATGCTCTAGCAAGCTTCACCATGTATTCTATTTTTAGTGGAGTGGTTTGTGCTGCCTATATTAATGGGAATTTATCCCCGATTGGTCGACGTGTGATGGGGAGCCCTTTTAATAAAGGGAAACTCATTTTATATTGCTTCTTGACTTCGATGATCATTAATATTGCTTCAAATGCACTTTTACTAGCTTATATGACTCAAGTATTAAAAATTAATCTTTTCTCTGATTGGGCAGGAAGTTTACTATTGATGTTAATGGGAAATATTTTTGGTGTTTCAGCAGGACTCTTAATAGGTACTGCTCAAAGATTAACGATGGATGCGCGTATTGTATTTGCATTAATGTGCAATTTAGTGTTATCAGCTCTTGCAGGGATGATGGGAAGTGCCATTAAGAACTTTGCAAACACATTTATTCCTGGATTCAATCAATTTAATCCAGTCGCATTAGTAATGTCAGGTTTTTATCAATTAAACCGATTGGCAGGCAGTGCGCAAATGGGAAGAACGTATGTATTATTAGGGATATATACTTTAGCTTTACTAGGGTTTGCACTATTAAGATTAAGGAGAACACGTTATGATAGTCTATAAATATTTTTTAAAACTCGCTTATCGTCTAAAATCATACGCTTTGATTTTCTTAGTCGTCTTTATGGGCTTGGGAGCTTCTCAAGTAATCGGAAATCAACAAACATCAGGGTTTAAGGACACAAAATATAAAGTAGTTATCAAAGATCAATCGAATGGAATAAGCGACATTATCAATGAATTAGTAGCCTTATTGAAGGAGAAGCACAAAGTTCAAGTAACTACATCCGATGACCTCACGATGAAAGAGGCGATTTATGCAGCTGATGTAGATGGTGGAATTTGGATTCCTTCAGATGTATCATCTCGAATCGATGAAAATAAAGAAGCAGTGGAAATGGAGATTGCAAATTCTCTTGAAGGAAATTTGCTTCGTGAATATGTCAATTCGTATATTCGCTATGCTGTAGTCCTAAAAAAACAAGGAAACTTCAGTAAAGAAAACATGGAAAAAATATTAAGTCAGGAAGCTAATGTTTCGGTTCTCACTAAAGATAACGTAGACAACAATAAAGACAGTCGTGCGAAATGGGGAGAAAGATATCTTGCATACATTCCATTTGTTTATTTATCAGTGTTCATTTATGTTCTTGGGACTATTTTTTCTAAATTAGAAAATGATGAAGTGGCGAAAAGAATTATGATTGGTATGAAGTGACCATGGAGAAATTCCTTGGAGGATTAACATTTGTCTCTATTATCATTGCTATTAATTTAGCATTTGTTGGAATTGTCTCTCCAAGTTTTTATGCCAGTGCCGCTGCTCTTAAAATGATTCTCTTAAGTACCGCAATGGCCTTAAGCGCTTATGCATTATCGTTTTTGTGTTCTGTCATTATTGGAGACAATACTTATGGTTATTCTGCAGCAAGTACAGTAGTAGCAATGGGATTATCTTTCATTTCAGGAATTATGGTTCCATTAGATTACGTGAATCCAATTGCAGTAAATATCGCAAAATTTTTCCCAGTATATTATATTGTGAAGTCTTCAAATGATACAGCTACCGATTTTGTAAGTTATGCTGGAAATTTAGGGATGATTTTACTGTTTGGAGTACTTTATATGGCTTTAGCATTTAGTGTTCAACACTTACGTACGAAACAATTCGGTCTTAGCTTTAAAAAAGCCTAAGCTCTATTAATTATAAGAGAAGAAGCAAGATCGTTTAGAGACCCACTTCCATCATATTCACCCTTCCAAAAATAAGAAATACGAATGGGTGGTATTTAGAAACTGGCTTTGGGTGGATGCTAAAAAATTAGCGAGAAATAATTTAGAAAGAAGATTCTAAAGAAGCCTGCGGATTTTATAATCGCAGTAACGGGGAATCTCATCGAATGTGAATTAGGCGGAGTAAGGACGAGTCCTGTACTCCGCCTTTGAAGCTTCGAAGGTGCAAGACTACAGGCTTGCACCCGTGTCCCGTAACAGCGATTATAAACCGAATCCGCAAGGATTCAGGGAATCTTCTTTCTTTATAAAGATGTTTTATAATTGCACAATTAATTACGGCACAACCACCCAAAGCTCTTTGTAGGCTGATACTCACCACAAGCCAATTTGCATTAGGGTTCCAATCGTATTTCTTTTATTTTTTTCAGGTTTGGTCTAGAATAGATGGATAAGGTAAAAAGGGGTGAATATTATGGAAATGGAACGCATTAACGACGATACTTTCTTGTTACGTATCGAGAACCAAGATCTTATCGACCGTGGTACATCAATACCTGAATTACTTGGAAATCCAGGCGAAATCGAAGGCTTTTTCCATAGTATTTTAGAGGAGATGGGCGTCTTGAATCAATTCGAAGATTCAGATGGATTGAGTTTTCAAATCATGCCAAATCCAGACGGCCTAGAACTCTACGTGACACGTATTGTGGACATGGGAGATGAATCAACAGACGAGCGTATGGTGCGCAATATCGTCGATACGATTCAACATTCCCTTACAGACCGTATTGGGAAGAAGCGCAAATCGGATAAAGAAGAAGGAAAACTTTCTCCAAAACCAGTGATTAATACGGAAGAACAATCTTCAACATTAAAACCAATTGATGTGACAGTAGTTTTTGAAGACTTCGAAGATTTCGTCTCAATGGCAAAAGAAACAGCAGGAGAGTTTGAACAATCTGTTCTGTATCGCTATAGTGGTCATTACTTCTTGCATGTTTTCCATCAAGTGAAAAAAACAGAAGAAGTTGCTTCAAAAATGGCACTTGTTCGTGAGTATGCAGAGTTCTCTAGAATCTCATGGGAAGTGTTGCAAGAATATGGCGAAGTGATTATGCCGGAAGCTGCCCTCGAAACAGGCAAACAATATTTCTAAAAACCAAAAAGAGTTGAGCAGTCGACTCTTTTTTTGATACAAAGGAGCAATTAAAATTAATGAAACGATCCAAACACAGCTGAACCACCGTACGATTCGTGCGTTTAAAGACCAAGCATTGACAAAAAAGGAAGTGGATTTACTAGTAGAAGTAGCGCAAAGAACAGCGTCAAGTATGTACTTGCAAGCTTATTCCATTATTAGTGTGACAGACCCAGATTTAAAGAAAGCATTAGCGGCTGTAAGTGGACAATCTTATGTGGCTACTAGCGGACATTTATTCGTATTTGTGGTTGATCAACGACGTAATACTGAAATTGCAAAAGCCTTAGGACAAGAAGTTGGAGTTCAAGGGAGCGCAGACCGTTTTATTTCTGGATTAACAGATGCAGTGATTGCAGCTCAAAATGTTGTTGTGGCGGCAGAATCTTTAGGGATGGGAACTGTGTATCTAGGAAGTTTCTTTAACGACACAGCAAAAATCGTCGAGCTACTAAATTTACCAAAATATACCTATCCAGCAATCGGATTAGCTGTGGGCTGGCCTGACCAGGAACCACAATTAAAACCACGTCTTCCAAAAGAAGTCATTCATATGGAAAATGGATACCGTGAACTGGAGAATCCATTAGAAGAGTTGAAAGATTATGATGCGACAGTGACTGAATACTATGACCTTCGCGATGCTAACCGTCGTGTAGATGCCTTTACAAAACAAGTTTCTACAAAATACCATACGCTTGGTGCGAAACGCACTGAAATGCTCGATGTATTAAAAGCACAAGGCTTCCTAACAGAAGAATAAAAAGAAGACAAGAAATAGTGGAATGAACTATTTCTTGTCTTTATTTGTATTATTGAATGTTTAACGAATCAAGTACCGATTGTTTCATGCCTTCGATTGAAAGAACTTTTGTATGACGGATTGGCGCATCCAATACGCTTGTGACAGCGGTTGGAATGGCAATGCCACTTTCTTGTTGAATCGCGTTCATCAGTTCTGCGTCGGATTGATTGGTATCCACGTCTAGTGCTGAAAGAACGCTTTGCGGGAATTTGTATGGACTGGCAGTCGATACTACCACTGTAGGAGTTACGTCTCCTGTTTCTTTCTTATATTTCGTATACACAGCGTCTGCGACTGCAGTGTGTGGATCTAATAAGTAGTGCTCGCTCTTGAATACATCATGAATCGTTTGAGCTGTTTCTTCTTGGCTGGCACGGTTTCCGTAAAATTGCTTAAAGAGAGCGGTATCTGTATTTGGAACAGAATAGCTTCCGTTTTCTTTTAGAGAAGTCATCAGTGCATTCGTTTTGTCTGAGCTGCGTTCTGTTAATTCGAAGACGAAACGCTCAAGGTTACTTGAAACTAGAATATCCATACTTGGAGAACTTGTTAATTTAAATTCACGTAGTCGGTTGTATGTTCCTGTTTGGAAGAAATCAACAAGCACATCATTTTCGTTTGAAGCACAGATGAGTTTATTGATTGGCACACCGATTCCTTTTGCATAGTAGGCTGCTAGAATGTTACCGAAGTTACCAGTTGGAACGACAACGTTCATTGGGGAGCCAATGGCAAGAGTACCGTCTTTCACTAATTGTGCATACGCGAATACATAGTACACGATTTGTGGGCAAAGACGTCCGATATTAATCGAGTTTGCAGAAGAAAATTGGAATCCTTTTTCTGCAAGTGTTGCGTTTAATTCTT
>CALIJD010000030.1 GCA_938017885.1 uncultured Granulicatella sp. | reverse complement strand
ACATTTTAGAGGGTCAATCTTCTTCTACGAATAAAAAAGAGCCACAGTTGTGACTCTTTGGTTTATTGTTGTAGCCATATGACGATAACGATAAAAGAGATCATCAAACTACTATAAATTAAATCTAAAATGGAAATTTCCAGTTGAATTTTTTGCACTCTATCTGGTGAGAATCCACGCAGTTCCATCGCCATGGCCGTATACTCGGATTGTCGCATCAGACGAATCATCATGGTCGAGAGGGCTTTTAAGTAAACTCCACTCCCAGAAATTCCTCTGATTTGTAACGCTAATTTCGACTGTTCATACTCTGTTTGAATCAGTGTTAGAAAATTAATGGCTACCAGTATGCTGTAAGCAATCGCCACTGGCACTTTCAATTGCTGGATGAGACTGGCGACAAATTCATTTTTCTCAATAGACGTCGATAGACTAATTCCAACGAGACCAAGCGCAAGAATTCGACTACTTAATTCCAAAGCTACAGAAAATACTCCACCTGATCCTGTTTGAACCAATAGATTCTCATTTGGATAAAAGTAGACTGAAAGAAAATACGTCAAGGTAATCATCAGTAATCCCAGTCCTAGTTTAACAACGCGCCCCCAAGGTTGTTGTCTAAACAACACTATTATCACGATGGATGCTAGCATCATCATTCCATTAAGTTTCCATGATTTTGTAAAAAGGATAACCATCGATAGTAAAAATGAAACTCCTAATTGCACGCTCGGATTAATTCTCATCTTCATTCGTCTCTACCTCCATGGTCTGATGACGAATGCTCATCACCTTCTGCGCGTATTGACGCACTAGTCTACGGTCATGACTAGTAAATAGACAAGCTACTCCCTCTTGGCATAATTGCTGCAATGCATTCATGATAGCTATCGCATTTTTCATGTCTTGTCCGTAAGTCGGTTCATCCACTAATAGTAGAACTTTCCCCTCTCCAGTCATCGTTAAAAAAGCAAGCCTGCGCTGTTGCCCTTGACTGAGAAGCCAAGGAGATAATTCCTTTGTTTGCTTTAAGGAGTATTCTTCTAAAAGCGATTCTAGACGACTTTCTGGTTCGCCTGGAAAAGTGACTTTCAGTTCTTCTAAAACTTTCGCAGCTACAAACTGGAGCGTGGGATCTTGAAAAACAAGCCCGACTTTTTGAAATAGATCCTTCTTCTTCACCTTCGATAAAGAGTGGCTTTGCAGTTCAATTGTTCCCGTATAAGGGAGTTGCTTTAAAAGAGCTTTGAAGAAACTTGTTTTCCCACTCCCACTAGGTCCAATAAGAGCCATCATCTCCCCTTCATGAAGCTCAAGATGAATACGCTTAAGAAGAGGCTTGTCTTTTTCAACAAAAACCGAAACATCTTCGACTTTTAACAGTGGCTTTCTAATTTCTAACTTCTTTTTTGTTTTAACTGGTAATGAACACAGATTGCCACTCTCTTCTAGAAGAAGCCTGTCTTTCTCTTTTAAAGGGAGTTCGATTCGTTTCAATTCTCCACTATCTTCTAAGAGATACCACCGATTGACCCACTCCCAAAAGTCCAATCGGTGGTCAATAATACAAATCGCTTTTCCTTCGTTACTTAACTGTTTAATTTGCTCGATAAAGTACACAGTACTTTCTTCATCGATATTGGCAAAAGGCTCATCCATCAGATAAAGTGGTGCCTCTACTAAGCTGGCACAAGCAAAGGCCACTTTTTGAAGTTCTCCCCCTGAAAGACTTGCAAACTTTCGGTGTAATAAGTCTTCAACCTTGTATTTTTTTGCTTGCTCGAGTACTTTCTGTTCCATCGTTTCAATGGGGAAACAAAAATTTTCTAGTATGAAAATCATTTCTTCGTACGGTGTCTCCATTGCAAACGAGAGTCTTGCATTTTGGAAAATAGAGCGTACATATTTCGTTCTCTCCAAGTGATTTAACGCTAGAAGAGACTGTCCTAAAATTTCTAATCCTTCACATTGAACATCTGTGTCCCCATTTGGATAGACTCCATTAATCACATTCATTAGGCTGCTTTTCCCAACTCCACTTCTTCCCAACACTACTACAATTTCTCCCGAATGAATTTGCATCGAAAGATTGGAGAACAGCACTCGATTTTGAACGCTTAAAGTCGCATTTTTCAATTGGAGGACAATTTCAGGATTAGCCACGAACTTTGACCACTCCTGTTTTTACCATTTGGTCGCATAAGAGTTTGCTTAAGTATCCTGTAAAGATTAAGGCAGAAGCTAAACGAATCACAAAAATAGCGACCACTAGCTTCCAATCTAATGCTAAATAATTGCTACGGAAGCCTGTCCAAAGGAATGTAAAGATGGTCGTAATAACTGCCCCTAGCATTGTGGTTCCATAAGTAATATCGCCGTATTTCTTCGTCATGAAGGCTAGTTCTATTCCTAGACCTTGAATAAAGGCGCTAACTACAACGATAATCCCGAACATGTTCCCAAGCAACACTTCAATCACGGCTGCAATAATTTCTGTAATAATACCAATCCCTGGTTTTCTTATAAAGTAAAGCGTGAATACGGGAGCCATAAACCAGATTCCGTAAAATGGCTCATATCCTAACATCCCAAGTCCCATTGGTGCTAGTGTGGCAGAAAGCGCGCCTCCTGCATAAACTGCGAGTAAATAAAACACCCCAAACAATACACAAATTAAGCTAATAAATAAGTAATCCTTTAGTTCTAATTTATTTTTATTCATCAATTTCTCCCCCTGGTACATTGCATAATAATGTCACTTGAATCACAAAATGACTTACATCTTGCTCTAAAATTTTAAAAACTTGTTCCAAATAATCAAACACCTCGTGAACGTCCCCTCCTAGAAAAGTGACATAATGCCCTGTTCCAGTAATCGTTCCTTGATCAATCCCTAGATTCACCACCTTCTCGATGGTTTTCATATAATTATCAGACCCCATCGGATAGACCGCAAATTTCCCAATGACAGGAAAATGAGTCGCTTGGGAACGGACTTCATTAATTCGACTCCCATCGAATGATAAAGGTGTATCCTCATCTACATCCCCAGGACACCCTTTTGAAAGAGTGGCTTCCAGCGAGCAGTGAACTCCCGGACGATAACTACTAATAAAACAAGCTTTTAACGCATCGAAAACTTCTACACTACCTCCACGATAGATAGTAGAAGTATGATCCGTCTTTGCCCATACATTGGACAAATCCACTTGCCTGATGGCCCCTAGAATGATGTCGATAAAATCATCCGACATCGGCGCCAAATTAAACCTCGCGCCGCTAATTGCTAAATGTGAGCCTGGAACTCCCACTCGGCAATTTCCGTACGAAACATGTTGAGACATAAAAAACCCCCTTCAGATCTTTTCAATCCTGAAAGGGGGTTCACCTGTATAGATATGTACACACTGGTACTGTCGACTTTGTAAGATACTCTCTACGCAACCATGAAGTTGATCAGATAATATTGGTCTGTATATCACACTCTCAGCCTCCCTAACGAGACTCCCAAGATCTTTAATATTTAATTACATGACTCATTCTAGCATTGTCCTCATTGAAAAGCAATGCATTGAGCTTACCACTAAAGAAATCTGTCCCAAAAGCAACAGACAACCTATGTGTTTTAGAGAATATACTCTGCCAGTAAACGCTCGAAAGAACGAATATCGATACCGCGTTTCAATTCAATCTTAATATGGCCTGCTCTGGTCCATAGTTCCACTTCTGCTGTGTAATCGAGGATTCCTGCATTTTCTGTAGACCACATATTCACTGCGCTATATGGCAAGGAATACATCTCTACTTTTGTTCCTGATAGTCCTTGGACGTCTTTTACAATCAGGCGTTTGTTGGTGAATACTGCCACATCTCGTACGGTTTTGAAGGCGCGGTCTGCCACCTCCCCTGTCACAAGAATTTCTTCGATATCGCGTGCGACATCCACTTCGCGGTAGAAGACCCATTTAAGTGCTGTTGTTTCGTTTTCCATATCCTATCCCTCATCTCGTTGAACTTTCTAGTTATAATACTTCTACTATTTCCCAAAGAATATCCTTCCATGTAACCTTTTTACGTCCATTAACCGTTTCGTATAGATGATACACTTTCAGATGATTGTTATTGGTAAACACAAATTCGAAGCGGAATTCGTGTCCGTTTGGCGCAACTGCATCGAAACGTGTTTTATATTTATCATGTACTGGGCTCACAGGATATTTATTGAACATCATACGACGATAATCCCCTGCCTCTTGAAGAGTACGTTCCAACTCTTCACAATACTCCAAAAACATCTGGTATAACTCTGCTTCAGAAATTCTTCGTCTGCGCACGACTGATTTAAAATCCGAAAATCCCCAGCGTGTAATATCGATCGAAAACGAAATTCCCTCTTGATTGATTTGGTTTAAAAACACTTCTCGATTCATCTCAGTTCTCCTAGTCTTGTTTTTTCGCTAATTCCGGATTGCTATAGTAGCGCACGAAGAAATGAGGGTCCCCATCCGCTTCATCCATTTTCTCTTTAATGCTGACTTCTGGATGAGTAATCTCTCCTGTTTTTGTAAAATACTCTCCGATTTTACCCGTGCGATTTCGAAGACCCCAGGCTACATCGTTCCCTTGAATCGCAGCTAAGAACCTATAGCTCTCTACGAAGTGAAAGAATTCTGCAACAGTAAGGCTTTCTGGCATCTCGAATGTCATCTCATGATTGAATGTATCATCCCCGGCACAAACCGAATCTCGATCGACTATAATTTTCATCTAGACACTTCCTCTAATGAAATACTTGTTACCTCATTATACCATATCCGCGTTTTATTCTCGCTTCCAATTAAAAACAGAGACCCTATATGGAAATAGAATCTCTGTCCTTTAGATTATTTTTTCACGGTACTATCATACTCCG
>CALIJD010000029.1 GCA_938017885.1 uncultured Granulicatella sp. | reverse complement strand
CCTCGGCATTAATTAAATATACAATGCACCCATAGCTCAATTGGATAGAGTACTTGACTACGAATCAAGCGGTTACAGGTTCGACTCCTGTTGGGTGCATTTTTTACTTACGGGAATTAGCTCAGCTTGGTAGAGCACTTGGTTTGGGACCAAGGGGTCGTAGGTTCGAATCCTGTATTCCCGATAATTATGAAGAAAATAAGCTAGACATTTGTCTAGCTTATTTTTTGTTTTAAAGACAATTTAATTGGCAAGGAGGGAAAACTTCTGTATAATTAAAGTCAAATATAGTCAAGGTTAAAGGAGGAAGATGAATGCAAAATCAAAATATGTCCGATTTGATAGAAAGTTATTTAAAAAATGTATTGCTTTCGAATGAAACCGTAGAAATCAGACGCAGTGAGATTGCAGATCAATTTAATTGCGTTCCTTCTCAAATTAATTATGTGATTAATACTCGTTTTACCATTCAACAAGGGTATGTCGTAGAAAGTAAGCGAGGTGGCGGTGGATATATCCGCATAATGAAAGTAAATTTAGTGGATGAAATGGATATTCTAAACACTTTAGGAGATTTAATTCCGCCTCAACTATCAGTACGAGAAGCAAATCATTTATTACAAAATTTATATGAGAACGAATTAATATCAAAACGTGAAGCCCAAATGATGGCTTTGATGATGGAAAAGGACACGTTTCCAGTTTCTGTTAAAAACGGAGATGAAATTCGTAGTAATATGATGAAAAAATTAATCGATAACTTGAAGTATCGTTAGAAACAGAAAGGATAAAGTCCATGAGTGAAATTTTTACACCAAAAGCAAAAAGTGCAATGGTCTTAGCTGCTAGAGAAGCTATTTTATTTAAGCATCAGGCTGTTGGAACAGAGCATTTATTATTAGGATTAATCTTAGAACAAGAAGGGATTGCTGGTCATGTATTACGTGCAGCAGGCCTCACAGCAGAAATTGTTCGTACGGAAATCGAATCACTGACTGGATATGGCTCAAACCGTAAACAGATGGATCCTTATTTAATGCCTTATTCTCCTAGAGCAAAAAAGGTGATTTTATCTGCTACAGATGAAGCAAAACGCCTCGAAGTGCCGCAAGTAGGGACAGAACACTTATTATTAGCCCTATTACGTGAAGAAGTATTAGCAACGAAGATTCTTCGTGATAACCAAGTTGACCCTCAAGAATTAATGAAAGAAATCTATGGGAAAA
>CALIJD010000028.1 GCA_938017885.1 uncultured Granulicatella sp. | reverse complement strand
TAGAGAAATTTTTGGGATATTTTGCTCAAAAATGAACATCTATTTGTAAAACGCATACATTTACACTATACTTAAAGTGTAATGAATGGAGGGATTTTATGTTAGAACAAGCGATAACTATTTTAAAGTATGAATATCATATTGCTCCTGGGAGTTATTTCCATGTAGAAACCCCATGGGTAAATGATATCAGTGAAATAAAAACTGTGATTATAGATCAAGATAATGTCTTTACAAAGATGTTGAGTATTTATCCAAATAACTTCGTCATGTTTTTAGAGCAATTCCCTGATTATAGTATTTATAGAACGAATTTCCCATTAGAACTCATTCCTGAAAGTGACACTTACCGCGTTTGTTTTGAACAAGCGTGATTCAAAGTGCAAAAAAGCAGAACTCGGACAATCTTATTTCTCTGCGTCCTTGTTCTGCTTTTTCATTTATTCTTCTATTGGTGCAAGCAATCGTAATCCATTTAAGAGTACTAAAATCGTACTTCCTTCATGTAAGACAACTCCCCAACCGATGTTCGTTAATCCAAAAAAGTTAAGGACTAAGAGCATCACAACGACTGACATCGCAAAAATCATATTTTCTAAAATGACACGGTGTAATTTCTTACTAATCTTATGAGCGGAAACGAGCTTTTGTAAGTCGTTTCGCATAATCACGATATCACTTGTTTCAATCGCAATATCTGTCCCATTTCCCATCGCAATCCCGATATCTGCTGTCGCAAGAGCTGGGGCATCATTCACGCCGTCCCCTACCATCGCTGTTAAGCCATAGCGTTCTTTTTGAGACTGAATCTTTTCTAATTTTTCTTCTGGCAATACATTTGCGACAACTTCTTGTACTCCAAGCTTCATTCCAATCATTTCAGCAGTTTCTCTTGAATCCCCTGTAATCATTGTTGTATGCACGAGTTCGCTCTTGAAGTAATCGAGCACCGCTTTTGAAGCTTCATTTGGAAGGTCCATAAATGCCATTAACCCAACAATCATATTGTCTTTAACAACTGTTACAACTGTCTTTCCTTCGCTTGCCCATTCTTGCATACGAGAAGAAACTTCTGCCGAACGGTTGGTGGTATCTAGTGGTTTCACAATTTGGATTTCTTCACCGCTAACAACAGAACGTACCCCTTGTCCCACAAGAACTTCTACTTCGATTTCTTCTTTAAGCACTGTCCATTCGCTGAATTTTTGAACGACTGCTTGCGCCAGCGGGTGTGTCGATTGTTTTTCCATCGCAACTACTGCTGGAATCATTGTTTCATCTTCAAACCAGTAATCTGTTAACTCTGGAGTCCCTTTGGTTAACGTTCCAGTCTTATCAAATGAAATCACACGTAAATCTTGTAATTGAGAGATGGCTGCCCCACCTTTAGCTAAAATTCCCATTTTTGATAAACGAGACATCGCTGCTAAGGTTGCTGGAACCGCACTCGCTGCTAACGCACATGGAGACACCCCGATGAGATATACCATTCCACGGTAAAGCGTTGTGTTTAAATCCCATCCCATTAAGAAATATCCAAATAATAGGAAGATTGGCCAAATGATTAATACGATATTGACATAAATTGGTTCAATCTTCTGAATAAAGGTTGCTTGCTTATTCATTGAATGTTGCGCATTTTCAACAACCTTCATAATTTTCGCGAAGACTGTATCCGTACTTGCTGCAGTTACTTGCATTTCGAAACGATTTGAAATATTGACAGTACTTGCAAATACTTCATCCCCCTCGCCTTTTGAACGAGGCATGCTTTCTCCTGTAATCGTTGCTTCGTCAATCGATGTTAACCCTTTTGTAATTACCCCATCGATTGGCACTTGATCTCCGTGCAATACCTCTAATGTATCGCCGACTTTTAAACTAGCGACTTCAACGACAACGACTTCTCCGTTTTCTTGGATGAGACGCGCTTGCGTTGGATTCATTTGTAACAATGCCGTTAGCGACTTACGGCTTTTCTCTTCAACATATTCTTCAAGGAAGTGTGCTCCTGCAAAAATCAAAATCAGTAAAGCTCCTTCTTCTGCATTCCCAATCAGCACTGCTCCAACTGCCGCAAGCGTCATTAAGATATGCACATTTGGTTGGAACTTCCCTTTCTTTTTGGTTTTTTCAATCGTATCTTCAACACCTTCCATCGTTACATGGTAACCCGATAAGAATAACGTTAGAATGAATAAAATATTCGCAAACCCGTTCCCGATAAAATGAAGAACCATCCCAATAATGTATAAGATTAGCCCTGCAATATAAAGAATTACCGCTTTACTATCATCATGGTTGTGACCGTGATGATGTCCGTGGTCATGATGGTGCTCATGTTCGTGGTCTTCATGATGTAAGTAATGATCTTGACATGTTTCTCCTTCATGAGTTTCTTCTTTATTTAATAGATGTTCAAATTTATGTTTCAAGTTATGTGTTAGTTCTTTGAAATCCATGATATCTCCCCTCCGATTTCTTGTTAACTTTATAATACATGAACATTCATTCATGTGTCAAGCAATAAATTAGAATAATTCTAAATAAATTTAGACAAAAAAATAGATTGGACAATGTCCAATCTATTTTGAAGTTTCTATTAACGACGACGTTCTTGGATACGTGCTGCTTTTCCGCGCAAGTTGCGTAGATAATATAATTTAGCACGACGAACTTTACCGTAACGAACTACTTCGATTTGTGCTACACGTGGAGTGTGTAATGGGAATGTACGTTCCACACCAACACCGTTAGAAACTTTACGTACTGTATAAGTTTCGCTGATGCCAGCACCACGACGTTTGATAACAACGCCTTCGAAGATTTGGATACGTTCGCGAGTTCCTTCAACAACCTTAGCGTGAACACGTACAGTGTCACCAGGGCGGAATGCAGGAATATCAGAACGTAATTGTTCTTGAGTTAATTCTTCGATTAATTTGCTCATGTTTTTTTCTCCTTCCAACAAACATTCATGACTTGGCCGTTTGTCCAATCAGCGGAATATCGTTATCTCTGAGTGAAGTCTCACTCACTCGAAATATATTAGCATACTTGCATTTCAATTGCAAGCAAATTACAGAGATTTTCTTAGTAAAAATAAGACTTACGAATGCTCTTCGCAGCAGTGTTCATCCGCTAAATTATAAAGTTGTAATACATGATGATCTTCTAAGGAGTACCAAACATGTTTTCCAACTTTTTCTGCCTTTACGATATGGTGGGCTCTTAGTTTTTTTAACTGATGAGAAATTGCAGATTGCTCCATTCCTGTACATTTCATCAAATCTTCCACACATAAAGGTTCTTTTCGGGTTAAAAGCGTAATGATATTCAACCGAGTGTTATCTCCTAGAAGTTTAAAGAGTTGCACCATTTCTGCTCGCCCCGAATCGTTTTCGATCACCTTTTGAAAAACTTTTATTTCTTCTGGACTTAAATGCTCTCTCATTTAACATCCCTCTTCTTCCTTAATTTGCTCCAGTAACTTCTCTTCTTCTTTTGAAAGTTCATACTTTTCCAGTAAATCCGGTCTTCTTAAATAAGTTTTACGAAGTGATTCTTTCATTTGCCACTCCGCAATTTTTGCGTGATTGCCGCTAAAGAGCACTTCTGGAACTTCCATTCCTTTATATACTCTTGGACGTGTATATTGTGGGTGTTCCAGTAATCCTGTCGAATGCGAATCCCCAACGGCAGACGCTTCATTTCCTAATACATCTGGCAAGAGTCGCACCGTTGCATCAATCATCACCGTTGCGGCTAATTCCCCACCAGTTAATACGAAGTCTCCAATCGAGTATTCATCGGTCACAAGTGTACGAATTCGTTCATCATATCCTTCATAGTGACCACAAATAAACACTAAATGCTCTTCTTTAGCTAATTCTTCGGCATCCTTTTGCGTAAAGGTCTTTCCAGCCGGATCCATTAAAATCACACGTGGCATCGTTTCAGGAGAACGCTCACGAATCGATGCGAGCGCCAAATCAATCGGCTCCACTTTGAGAAGCATTCCAGCTCCACCACCGAATGGATAATCGTCGACATGATTATGTTTATTGTTTGAAAACTGACGAAAATCCGTTGTTTCAAATTCGATTTTCCCGGCTTCGATGGCCTTCCCGATAATCGATTGCGTCATCGGTCCTTGTACCATTTCAGGGAATAATGTTAATACATCAATCTTCATCTTAATCGATCAACCCTTCCAATAAATGGATATAAGCTTTCTTTTCTTCTTTATCAACTTTATAAACAACTGGCTCAATAAATGGAATTAAAAGTTCTTTCTTTCCTTTTTGTTTTACAACCCAGACATCGTTTGACCCTGGAGAAAGAATTTCAGTTACTTTCCCAAGTACTTCCCCTTCATCCGTTACGATTTCGAGTCCGATAATTTCATGGTAATAAAACTCGTCGTCTTCTAGTTCTGTTAATTGCTCTTCGGCTACCTTTAGAAGACATTCTTTGTATTTTTCAACATCTTCGATACGGTTCATTCCTTCGAATGTTAACAAATCAAAATTTTTATGACGACGATGACTAGCCACTGTCACAAATGTAAGAAATTCCCCATCTTTAAAAATCGCTAATTCTGTTCCTTTTTTATAACGTTCTTCAGCAAAATCGGTCGTCGAAATCACTCGTACTTCTCCGCGAAGACCTTGAGTATTAACAATTTTTCCCACTTTATAAAAGGTTGTCATTCTTTCTCCTCCTTAAAAGAGTCTCTCTACCCTAATTTTTAATAACTTATCCGTGACTTCTACATCATAATCGTCAATACATTGTCCAAGCATGCAATAATTTTTATCACGATTATGCGTTCCCATCAATGAACTATACATCGAATCTAATTCTAAGTGCTTTTCTACTGACAGCCCTGCTTCTAATAAATCTAAGTCTTTAGGTAATTTTGTATAAGGCGCAGTGCACGTAATCGTTGCTTTTTCATGCGGCACATATGATACATGTGCCGTCACATCATACAATTCATGATACAGGAAATAATCCACCATTTCCTTTACGATACGTTTTACAAAATCCTTTTCTGTTGCCATTATCCCTCTGCCTTTCTTTCTTTCATATCTTGACGGATGCCTTCAAAAATTTCAAAAATTGGTACGAGAACCGCTGCGACGAATCCTCCTGCAAACCCATTATTATACAGATTTAGTCCACCATGCATTACAACCACATGGCTTACTAGTGTAATATGAACAAATCCTGCTATCATCCCCGCAAACGGCCCATAATAACCACTAACCGGAGCAAGTGTCGTTCCGAAAATCGCTGCAATAAGGGCGCTCGTACTTGTAGGTTCTACTCCCGTCAAGTAAGAACCAATCATAATCCCCACTAATACTGGAACCGTATTTTTCACTTGGTTTCCAAAAGCTCCAAAGCTCATAACACCAATAATACTTCCGACAATCGGACCATTTAACTGGCCCCCATTCATAAGGACATATCCTAATAATATGAATCCTATGATGCTCATATTCAATGTCACTGTTGCCAGATTCGTCATTTCAACAAAATCACTTGGCAAACGTCCTGAAAGCTTTAAGAGTAACTTAAAATGATATTTTTCTTTCTTTTTGAAATGTAAATAGAAACTTGTCACTATCAAAATCACACAAAATCCGATTAGTAGTTGATACAAAATCAATGGACTCTGTGTACTTGTTAGTGTTCTAGTCTCTACTTCAATTCCAAATGCATTCATAAATCCTAGAACAACCATTCCAATAATTCCAGCTGTAAACCCGACATTATACAAGCTAAACCCTTGATGAAACCCAAGAAACTGTGTGGATAGTTGAGGCAGGATGAACCCTATAAAAATCCCTAAAATATAAGCTAGGAGAATGCTCCATCCTTGTGGTAGAACTCCACTAAATGCTAGGAAAGAAATCAATGGGCCTAAAGCAGATCCAAACAAGCCAACAATGACATAATTTCGATAATTTTGCTTCGTTACCTTCGTATAAATCCATACCCCTATCATAAATGGGATACTATTGAAGAGATTTTTCCCAAAAAATGAGAATCCAGCAAGCATGCCCAAACTTCCAATCACTGTTCCGTTTAGAGGAATTTCCAGTTTTTTATAACTATAAATACTGATACCAAGCATAATCGCGACATTTAACAAGGTACTTCCAACAGACGCAATTTCCATATAATCCGTAAACAACTGACTTGGCGATACTAATATCGTCATCATCCCACTCACTAACGACTGTGGTGATTCGATGATAAACGCTAGTAGCATTAACATTACGGACAGGCCGAATAAATAATAATATTGTCGATTCATCTGTTTTTTTAATATCGGCTTTTTCTTCATACGGTCTTCCCTTCAACTATAATATTACTTATTTATCATAACAAACTCACGGAAAACAATCAAAAAACCAAGTGCCAACAACAACAAAAGAACACTCGTTATAATGTATACATTATAATAAGTGATACCTTATAAGGTATCACTCGTATTTTTCTTTCCCTATAACTCAATGCATAAATCCAACCAGTGTAGCACTAACTGTTTTAAGCCCTCGTTGAAAGCACAAACCCTCTTCCGTCTCTTCCCGGTGAAGTCTTGTAGAAATCCAGACTTTTTATAATGACTAAACGATGACGGAGAATCCTACGGATTTTATACTAGCAGTACTGGGAGATAGCATTCAAAGTGAATTATGGACTCTTAAAATTCATTTTTTAGAGTCCATTTGAATCTTGAAAGTGCTTGAGACTACAGGCTCAAGCCGGTGCCCCAGTACAGCTAGTATAAAGTAATCCGTAAGGATTCGAAGTCATCGTTTTATCAGTCCCCTTATAACACAAAAAAGCCCTGGATTTCTCCAAGGCTTCATTGTTTTATTTAGGCTTCATTGTTTTATTTAGGCTTCAATACTTAAACGAACACGTTTTGGTCCACGAGTACGAACACTATATGTAATCGTACGAATCGCACGAGCCACTCGTCCTTGTTTACCGATCACACGACCGATATCTTCAGGATTTACGTGTAAAGTATATTCCATGAATTCATCTGATTCAGAGATGTCAATACGAACATCTTCAGGGAATTCTACTAATGGTTTAACCATTGATAATACTAATTCACTAATATCAGGCATTCTTTTCACCTCTCCATCGAATTGTCGACTTTATGGAAATTACTTAGAAAACTTTGATTCGTGGAATTTCTTCATGATACCTTGTTGTGATAACAAGTTACGAACTGTATCAGAAGGTTGCGCACCATTAGCTAACCATTTTAATGCTAATTCTTCATTGATTGAAACTTCTGCTGGGTTTGCTACTGGGTTGTATGTTCCAACTGTTTCGATGAAACGACCATCACGTGGTGAACGTGAATCAGCTACAACTACACGGTAGAAAGGATTTTTCTTAGAACCCATACGTTTTAAACGAATTTTAACTGCCATTATTTACACCTCCATGTATTAATCTCACAGTTACATAGTGTAGCAGAAAGAAGAATGCTTGTAAAGTATTTTATCTTTACACCACAAAAAAATGCTCTAAAAATGCTCTAAACCCTATTAAAACAAGTAATAAATAGAATTTTATGCATATTTTTGATATACTGGATAAAAATATGTATAAACGAAAAGAGTTGAAATTATGTCAGTTCAGAACCAAACTCCAGATTGGCGCGAGGCTCTACTAACTTTTTGGAATAAACCTTTACTGAAAAATATTCGATTTATTTTTAACATCGCTTATTCTGTTCTAAAAAATATTTTTGTAATTGCAATTTTATTCTTAATGCTATTAGGAATATTTGGTGGTGGAATTGGATTAGGATATTTTGCAAGTTTAACTTCCAATGAAGAGCCCCTTACCCAAGAACAAATGAGTGACGCAATTGGAAATCTTAATTTAATCTCTAGTTTCCATTATAGTGACGGTACAAAAATTTCAGATGTGAATTCTGATGAACTACGAATTGTAAAACCTCTATCAGAAATTTCTCAATACGTAATTGATGGAATTATCGCAACTGAAGATAGTTCATTCTACGAACACAATGGGATTGTACCAAAAGCTTTACTTCGTGCTATTCTCCAAGAAGCTGTTTCTTCTGGATCAGGCGCGACGGGTGGTTCCACTCTTACGCAACAATTAATTAAGCAACAAATTTTGACGAGTGAAGTAACTTTCAAACGAAAAGCCAACGAGATTTTATACGCATTACGTCTTGAAAAACACTTTACGAAAGATCAAATTTTAGAAGCCTACTTAAACGTCTCTTCATTTGGACGAAATCATAATGGGTTAAATATCGCTGGAATCGAAGAAGCCGCTCAAGGCGTTTTCGGTGTGGCTGCAAAAGATTTAACCTTACCACAAGCTGCTTATCTTGTTGGGATGCCACAAAATCCGATTGTGTATACTCCTTACACAAACCAAGCTACCTTAAAGGAAGATACTTCCGCGGGTATTGAACGTATGAAATTTGTTCTCTTTAGTATGTATCGTGAAAACAAAATTACTAAAGAACAATACGAAGAAGCTCTAGCGTATGATATTACAAAAGACTTCCTTCCGCCAAAAGAAATTTCTTCAGATAGACAATCTTATCTTTACCAAGCTGTTAACCGTGAAGCGATTAAAGTCTTAATCACTAAAGCAGCTCAAAAGAATAAATTAACTTATGATGAAGTTCGTAATGACTCAGAGCTTTACAGCAAATATTACGATGAAGCTAGTCGTGAGCTAAGTTCTTCAGGATATAAGATTACATCAACGATTGATCAAAAAGTCTATGATGCAATGCAAAAAGCGATTGCAAGTTATGGAAACCAAATTGGACCAACGTATAATACACAATATGTTGATCAAAATACTGGAGAAACCAAAACACAAACAGAACCTGCTCAAAATGGAGCGGTTATGATTGAAAATAAAACAGGTCGTATTCTTGGATTTGTTGCTGGTCGAGATTTTGAATCAAATCAGGTAGATCACGCGTTCACTACACATCGTTCACCAGGGTCAACTATTAAACCAATCTTGGTTTATGCTCCTGCTATTGAAAATAATCTGATTTATCCAGCAAGTATTGTTCCAGATACTAAAGTAAGTATTCCTCAAGGAAATGGAACTTACTGGCAACCAACAAACTACGGAAACACAATAACAAACCAATTCTTAACGGTCCGTTATGCACTATTCCGTTCGTTTAACAATCCTGTTATCAAGATTTACCAAACAATGCTTCAAAAAGGCATTAACGCAGGTGAATACTTGAAGAAGATGGGTATCAAAGGGATCACTGAAGATGAGTATCAAAATATCGCCCTCTCCATTGGGGGAACTCGAACAGGTCCGACTGTTTTAGAACAAACAAGTGCCTTTTCTACGTTAGCAAATGGTGGTGAACACCATGATGCTTACTTAATCGAAAAAATTGAAGATTCCAGAGGAAATATTGTCTATCAACACGAAGACAAAAAAGAACGTGTCTTCTCTGACGCAACGGCTTATTTAACAACGAATATGCTTCAAGACATCGCAAATTCGACTCAATTCTACAATATGAAGGGAAATATGGGCTTCAGTTCAGACTTAGCTGGTAAGACTGGTACTTCTGAAAATGAAATTGATAACTGGTTTGTCGCATATACCCCAACCGTAACGTTAGGTTCTTGGATTGGATATGATAACTTCTATAATGCCCGTTATGCTATTACTGCTGGTGATGGATACGGAGAACCAACTACTAGAAGTCAACGTCAATGGACTTACTTAATGAAGGCTGCTTATGAAGCAAATCCTGAATTAATCGGTAAAGAAACAACCTTTAAACAACCAGATTCTGTTTATCGTGATTCTGTTGTATCCACAACAGGTACGAAAGCCGGAACATTCAAAGCTGAAAACGGCGGAACCTACTCGATCAGCGGTGGAATGACGACTGACTGGTTCAAGAAGGATTTCCCACCGATGAATCCTTTCTACAACTTCGCTATCGGAGCTACTCCTGAAGAAATGAATAACTTCTGGAATAAAGCTACTCCTAAGAAAGAGGAGAAGAAAGATAAGAAGAAGGACGAAAAGAAAGACGAGAAAAAAGATGAGAAGAAGAATGAAAAGAAAGAGGAAACCACTCAATCGCCTTCGACTCAAAGTCAAACAACTCGATCAAACTAATATAAAAAGGCTGGACAATGTCCAGCCTTTTTATTGTGTAATTTTTTAAAGTGAGCACTACTTATTTAGTAGTATTTCTCCATTCAATCTTGTATGGTAACGTAATTTCAGAATCTACGATTTCTTCTTTATTCATAATCTTTGTTAAAAGACGCATCGCAACGGCACCAATATCATACAAAGGAGGTGCAATCGTTGAAAGAATTGGACGAGTCATTTTCGTTAATTTAGAATTGTTGCTTGAAACCAATTCAAATTTTTCAGGAACTTTAACGCCTAAATCAATTAATCCGTTTAATAATCCTACTGAAGTTTCATCATCGGTTACCACCGCAGCAGTCGCACCTGCTTTATGGATACGTTCAGCTACAGACTCCCCTGCATGATAGGTTAGAGGAACTTCGTAAACTAATTTTTCGTCGAATTTGATTCCTGCTTTTTCTAAAGCAGCTTTATATCCTTCTAAACGGAAATCGACTGAAGCTACATTTTTCATTGCAGCAGTGACAAAAGCAATTTTCTTATGTCCATTTTCGATTAAAGTTTCCACTACTTCTCTTGTTGCTTCATTGAAATCGATATTTACTGAAGCAATTTCATGTTCCGCATCCATTGTTCCCGCTAACACAATCGGTGTTTTTGAACGAACAATTTCAGCACGTAATTCAGGTGTTAGATGGTTTCCCATGTATAAAATTCCATCTACTTGTTTAGAGAATAAAGTATTTAACACTTGAATTTCTTTATGATTATTTTGGTCTGAGTTTGCTAAAATGATGTTATATTTATACATTGTAGCAATGTCATCAATCCCACGAGCTAAACTAGCAAAATAAAGGTTTGTAACGTCAGGAATAATAACTCCCACAGTCGTTGTTTTCTTACTCGCTAACCCACGCGCAACGGCATTTGGACGATAATCCAATTCGTCAATTACATCTAAAACTCTCTTACGAGTTGCTGGTTTAACGTTTGGATTTCCATTAACAACACGCGATACTGTAGCCATGGATACATTCGCTTCACGCGCAACATCATAAATCGTAATTGTTTGCTTTTCCATCTACAAATCTCCTTTGTGCATCTTTTCATCTATCATTAGGGTAGCACTTTCATAAAATTAATGCAAGCGTTTAACGAAAATTTTCAAAAACTTTTTGAAACTATTTACATTCTTGATATAATAAGTATGCTACAATAGTTTTAAGGAGATGATCAATATGAATTTAAACCCTACTTTCAAACAACTAGAAACTGAATTATCAAAACAAAACAATCCGATTGCTCTAATCCAAAATCCTGAAACCATTCGTCTTTTAACGAATTTTTCAACAGATCCTCATGAGCGGATTGTGGCTCTTGTCTACTCACCCAGCTCTACCCCACTATTATTTGTTCCAGCATTAGAGCATCAAGTCGCTCAAAAAGCGGAACCAGATTTTATCGTGAAAAGTTATCACGATCATGAAGATGGATGGAAACTCTTATCAGACGCCATTAAGGATCACTTTCCTTCTCAGTCTAATTTCGCTGTAGAAAAAGTGGACTTCTCTCTTTTTGCAGCAGAACAAGTTCAAAAGCATTTTAAAGAGGTGAATTTTTCTGTAGACTTAACGCCAATCGTTCAACAACTTCGTCTTGTAAAAGATCAAGAAGCCGTTGAAAAACTCGTCTACTCTGGAACCTTTGCTGACAAAGCGATTGAAATCGGAAAGAACGCCTTAAAAGTAGGCATCAGCGAACGTGAAGTGGTAGCCATCATCGAATTTGAAATGAAAAAACTCGGCGTCTCTCAGATGAGCTTTGATACCATGGTGCTCTTTGGAGATCACGCGGCAGATTCTCACGGTGAACCTGGAGACCGTACCCTTAAAGAAAATGAATGGGTTCTATTTGACCTTGGTACAATGGTAGATGGTTACGCAAGTGACATTACACGTACCGTCTTCTTTGGAAATAGCCAGAAAAAAAATCCACGCCATCAAGAAATCTATGATATCGTTCAAAAAGCGCATGATACAGCCATCGCAGCTGTAAAACCAGGGATGAAAGCAAGCCAAATTGATAAAATCGCTCGTGATATTATTACAGAAGCTGGATACGGTGAGTACTTCATCCACCGACTTGGACACGGGATTGGCCAAAGCGTACATGAATTTCCTTCAATCATGGAAGGAAATGATATGGAACTTGTTGAAGGCATGTGTTTCTCCGTAGAACCAGGTGTTTATATTTCAGGTGACTTCGGTGTTCGTATCGAAGACTGTTTATCTG
>CALIJD010000027.1 GCA_938017885.1 uncultured Granulicatella sp. | reverse complement strand
CTCACTGGTCATTTTATTTTTACTATTTTATTTAGGAAAAAAACTAGCTCATTTTCTTTTCAAGAAAACCATTCTCTCTTCTATGAGAGTCTCTACTCAATCGGAAAGTCGCAAGAAAACCATTCTTAAATTATTAGAGAATATGTTGGATTATTTCTTATATTTCATTTTGATTTATTGGATTCTTTCGATTATCGGAGTCCCAATTTCTAGTTTACTAGCAGGTGCCGGAATTGCTGGGGTTGCTTTAGGACTAGGAGCACAAGGTTTCTTATCAGATGTCATCAATGGATTGTTTATCTTAATGGAACGTCAATTCGAAGTCGGGGATGCGGTTTTGATTAATAGTATTTCTGGGACGATTGCAAGCGTTGGCGTTCGTACAACTCAAGTTCGAGGATATGATGGAACTCTGCATTACATTCCCAATCGCAACATTACCGTTGTTAGTAACCAGTCTAGAGGAAATATGAGAGCTTTAATCGAACTTCCACTCAATAGTAATGTTGATTTAAAAACGGTCTATGAAACCATCGAAGCCGTTAATACTCGATATGCTAAATCCGATGAGGCTCTAGCTTCTGCTCCAAATATTGTTGGGCCTCAAACTAAACCCACTGGACAATTTGTCTTCACGATTTCCATCATGACGAAGAATGGATTGCAACATGCGACTTATCAAAAATACTTAACTTTATATCAAGAAGCATTATTAAAAAAAGGAATCGACCTTTCGACTCCAACGATTCCCTTTCTGACAAAATAAAAGAAGGCGAAAATTTTCGCCTTCTTTTTTATTTTTCAACTAAATCAAATTCTCTAGTTAATTCATGAACCATGAAATTAATGCGTTTCAATACTTCTTTTCTAGTCACAATTCCTAAAAATTCTTGGTTTTCATTTGTAATACAAATAAAACTTTGATCCACTAAATCCCTCAATACATCTTCCATATCCGTATCAACGAAAATCGTTGGAAACTCCGTCTTCATGACATCACGAACTTTATACTTACTGAGTTGATTCATATGAATTTGCTCGACTCCAGTAATCTTCTGCAAAATCATCGCTAAAGACACTAAGCCGACAATTTGATTTTCTTTATTCAAAACAGGAATTAAAGAATATCGTACATTCGTAAGAACTAACATGGCATGCTCTAATGTATGGTCTTCTTGTAGAATCGCTACATTCTCAGCATCAATAAAGAGCTGCTCTCGGTTTTCCAATAATAATTCTTGTATTCTCTTATGAATCAAGCGTATAACCTCCTTCAGGGCTCCAAGTATAGTTTAAAACTAAATCATCTAATACTTCATGCTTCGTCGTATAATACGTTAAACGAATTTGTTCTTTTGATAAAATCTCTAATACAGCATAGCTCGCTGTTCCTGCATAAGTCCCTCTTGGAAAATTCGTTGATCCTGAATTAATACATAAAACTCCATCAACAGTCTCTGCATTAAGCTTATGAGTGTGCCCGTACAAAGCTATACTAGCCCCTTTTTCTTTAGCCATGTTTGCTAAATACTCTCTACCAGCATTTACATATTGATGATGCCCATGAGTGACAAAAAACGTAATCCCTTCTACTTCAAAAACCTCAAACTCAGGATACTCCATATCATAATCACAATTTCCTGTAACTCTCACACAATGAGATAATAATCCATCCTTATAAGGAAACTCAGAATCCCCTGTATGAACAAAGGTTACTTTTTCTCCAGAAAAATGATCAAAAATTCTGCGAAGTGTCAACTCTTGACCATGATTATCACTGACAATGACTATTTTCATTCTGTTTCCTCCACAGCTTCTATAGAGTTTGTCCATTGTTCCCATTTTTCAACCAGTAATTCAATCGCTTTTGCACGGTGGCTAATTTTATTTTTGATATCCATGCCTAGTTCCGCAAATGTTTGTTGATACTCTGGTACTAAAAATAATGGGTCATAACCAAATCCACTGTCTCCTGATGGTAAAGTGGCAATTTCTCCGTGACATTCTGCCTGTACCACAAGAGATTCCTTAAATGGTGCTGCTAATACTAAACAACATGTGAAATGAGCTGCCCTTTCCTTGCTTTTAAGTCCACCTAGTTCTGATAACAGTTTGGCATTATTAGCAGCATCATTCTTTTCTTCTCCTGCAAATCTTGCTGAATAAACTCCAGGAAGTCCTTCTAGGGCATCTACACAAAGTCCTGAATCATCTGCCAAAACAATTGTTTGTAAAGCATTCGCAATCGTTTCTGCTTTCAGTCTCGCATTTTCCTCAAAAGTCCCTCCTGTTTCTTCTACTTCATCTAATTCTGGGAAATCTTTTAAGGTTTTAACCTTATAGCCCTTTGGTTTAAAAATTTTGGCAAATTCTTTTGCTTTTCCAATATTATTCGTTGCAATAACAATTTCTTTTTCAAGTTGAATGGACGTTAATTTTTTCTCTAAAGTCACCGTCTTCACCTCTAATCCTTTTCTATGGAGCCAATTCTCAGCAATCTCTTCAAAAAGAGTTGCATCTCCCGTTGTATAAATTTCTAAAGTAGGATTTGGATTCGTTTCAGGAGTTTCACTGAGTTTGCAATAATCTAAAAGAGCACTCACACTAGAAACCGTTTCTGCACCTGAATCAATCAAGGAAACTTGATTTCCAACAACTTTTTGAATCGTTTTTCTTAAAAGCGGATAATGTGTACAACCCAAAATTACGGTATCTACATTGGTTCCTTCTAATGGTTTGAGGGTTTCATTTACAATCTCCCAAGCTTCTGGGGTGTCCGATTGATTATTTTCAACAAGTGGAACAAAGTTTGGACAAGCAATATCAAATACTTGAATGTTCTTATTCTTGTCATGCATTGTTTTTGGATATACTTTACTTGAAATCGTAGCATTCGTCCCCAATACTCCGATTCGGTCATTAGATGTTTGCTTGATAGCTGCCAAGCTTCCTGGTTGAATC
>CALIJD010000026.1 GCA_938017885.1 uncultured Granulicatella sp. | reverse complement strand
TTGTAAGCAACACGTCCTTCGATTCCTTCTGGCACGCGTTTGTTGGCTTCATTTTTCGCTTGGAAGTAACGGTCCCCTGAACCATTTTCCATCGCTGCTAGACTTCCCATTCCGCGGTATGTCTTGAAGCGACGGCCTTGGAAGATTTCAAATTCCCCTGGAGATTCATCGGTTCCGGCAAGCATACTTCCTAACATTACCGCATGTCCACCCGCTGCGATGGCTTTTGCGATATCCCCTGAATACTTGATTCCACCGTCTGCAATAATCGCTTTGCCAAATTCTTTAGCCACTGTTGCGGCATCATAAATCGCTGTGATTTGCGGAACCCCTACACCGGCAACGACACGGGTTGTACAGATAGAACCTGGTCCGATTCCGACTTTAACCACGTCGACACCTGTTTCAAATAAGGCGCGAGTTCCTTCGGCAGTCGCCACATTTCCAGCAATTAATGTTGCTTCTGGGAAAGTATCACGGATTTCTTTGATTTTACGAATCACTCCGGCACTGTGCCCGTGAGCTGTATCAATGACGATGGCATCTGCACCCGCATCTAGTAGCTCTGTTGCACGTTCAAATGTATCCGAAGTAATACCCACTGCAGCCGCTACTAATAGACGCCCATGTTCATCTTTAGCAGAGTTCGGGAATTCGATGACTTTTTCGATGTCTTTGATGGTGATTAACCCCGCTAAGCATCCTTTGTCATCTACTAAAGGTAATTTTTCGATTTTATGTTTTTGAAGAATGGCTTCTGCATCTTTGAGGGATGTTCCAACTGGAGCCGTTACGAGGTGCTCTTTTGTCATTACTTCGTCAATTAAAATGGAATAATCTGAAATGAATCGTAAGTCACGGTTTGTCAAAATCCCAACGAGGTGACGTGTTTCTAAGTCATCAACGATTGGAACACCGCTAATACGGTATTTTGCCATGAGGTCTTCAGCGTCTTGTACTTTATGGGATGGAGTTAAGAAAAATGGATTAATGATAACGCCACTCTCTGATCGTTTTACTTTGTGCACTTCTTCCGCCTGCTCGGCAATCGACATGTTTTTATGGATGACCCCAAGACCTCCTTGGCGCGCAATCGCAATCGCCATCGTCGCATCTGTGACCGTATCCATGCTGGCACTGATTAAAGGGATATTTAAACGAATATTTTTCGCTAATTGCACACGCAAATCAACATCATTCGGCAATACATGACTCTCTGCTGGAATTAATAAAACATCGTCAAATGTGTACCCTTCTTTTTGAAATTTTGTTTCCCATTTTGACATCGCACAAACCTCCAGTGATTAAATTTATTAACGAATAATATACCATTTTTTTGGCAAAATGCAAGCTTTTTCACGATTTTTATTGTCATTCACAAAAGTTTTACATTTCATTGTTCGCATTTTTAGAAACATTAATTTTTTAAAAATTTCCCTCTCACCCTCCACAGATTGTGCTACACTATAAGTAACAAGGAAAGGATGATTCGCGTGAAAAAACAACTGTTATCGGCGGTTGTACTGAGCCTAGTTCTTCTTGGTTGCTCAAATAAAAACAATCCAAGTGAAACTACGACCTCTCCATCAACCTCTACGCAAACAACAAAAACCACAACTACTGACACAACGACAACGGCAAAAACAACTTCTGCTAGCACAGAGGCTTCCTCTGAAGAATCCTCTACTAAGGACATAGCGACAGAAAAACAACAATCCTCTCAAGGAAGTGGTATGGCGGATGTCTCTTTAGGCTATCAAATGGTTGTCAATAAGAAACACGCTCTTCCTTCGACTTATGCTCCGGGAGAAGATCCTACCGCTGGGGCACAAGTGAAGAAACTCATTCAAAAAATGCAAGAACTGGAATATCCGATTAGTGATGTTTACAGCGGATATCGCTCTTATGAATATCAAGAACAACTCTATAACAATTATGTCGCTCGTGAAGGTAAAGAGGCTGCGGATACCTATTCCGCAAGACCTGGCTACAGCGAACATCAAACAGGACTAGCCTTTGATCTCTTAGATACAACAGGGAATTTATTAGACGGTGAAGAAAATAAGGACGCCATCGCCTGGCTCCACACCCACGCCCATGAGTATGGATTTATTATCCGATTCCAAGCTGGGAAAGAAGCCATTACCGGATACCAAGCCGAAGCCTGGCATTTACGCTATGTAGGCGACAAAGCAACAGACATCTATAACTCCGGCCTTTCTCTTGAAGAGTACTACGGAGTAGAAGGCGGAGGGTATGAATAGGATGTGAGAAAAGGCGCTCATAGGCGATGACGGTTCGCAGGTTAGACGCAAAGGACTGCTTGCAGTCGTGCGGACTAACCTCGAAAGGCTTGAGCCTATGCCTTTTCGAACTCAACTTCGGGATATGAGTCTTCGCGGTTAGAAATCGACCACTGGACCAAACCAACGCAAGCATCGTAAAAAACGATGTGCGTATGGGTTGGGAAGTGGACGCGATTTCTGCGAAGACGAACTCAACTCCAGGATACGAGGCAGAAAGACAGAAGTAAAAAACGGATTCACAGTGTGAATCCGTTTTGCTTCGTAGTCTTTCGCCCGCAAAGTTTATTAGACTTTCTTGAATCACGAGTGATGAAAAGAAAGTCAATAAACCACT
>CALIJD010000025.1 GCA_938017885.1 uncultured Granulicatella sp. | reverse complement strand
TAGTAGGACCGCCGCAAATAGTGTTCCTAGTAATTTTAATCGTTGCTTCATCGAATTCCATCTTTCTTTTCTGGTAGAGGGTCTTGGCCCTTTTTAGTAGTCTACCCGCTTCCCCTTGAAAGCTCAACTTTTCTGTTTGCAAAAAACGACCGCAAGACGTGCCTGCAGTCGTTTCGTTTTAGACTAAAAATTCTAATAATTCCGCGTAGCTACGGACTTCCACGGTTGGTTTTACCGCCGTTCGGTTCTCCTTGTGCGCTAAGTTCACCCAAATCGTGTCGATTCCGGCATTAATCCCGCCTTGGATATCGGCCGTGAGCGAGTCCCCAATCATCACCGCTGTCTCTTTGTCGAAATCCGGGATGTCTTTTGCCACTCGCTCAAAAAAGAGCGGACTTGGTTTTGCGACTTTTAATTCTTCCGAGATAAACACCTTTTTGAAATACTTCGTAACCGGAGAATGCTCCAAGCGACCCTTTTGAATCGTCGTAATGCCATTCGTAGCTGCGTAGAGCTGATACCCCGCCTTGCTAAGCGTATGCAGCATTTCCTCAGCGCCGTCGATGGTTTGCCCTTGAGTGGAGAGGATGGCTTCGTACTCTGCCGCGAGTTCCTTTCCATCTTTTTCCAAGCCGAAATGGTCGAATAATTTCGCAAACCGCGTCCCAACTAACTCTTCACGGGTGATTTCGTTTTTCTCCAGCGAGCGCCACATCGCACGATTCATCGGGATGTAAACCTCAATATACTTCTCTATATCACTGACCCCATGATTCTCCAGCAATTTCGTCAGCGCGTAGTTCTCCGCCGAATGAAAATCCCACACCGTCGAATCCAAATCAAATAGTAATGTTTTGTAAATCATCTACCTAACCTCTTTACATTGTTACCTTATTTTTTGTTCAAATTGATATTCCGTTTGCAATGTTTTTAAAAAGCCTTCTAGTCCTTTTACAAGGGTGCGATTTGTCTCGAGTGGTTTCTTTTTCCACAGAGCAATCTCTTCCTTTGCTCGTTCCACTAAAGCATTGAATTCCTTCTTGAAAGAATGACGTCTCCAGAAAAAGACAGCTCCTAGAAAGATAAGAGAAACACTCCAGGTCCAGAAATAGTGGCTCGTGACGGTCACCACGAATTCGAACGTTTCCCAAGCGCCAACCTCAAAAATAGTTGCAAATGCACCCCCTATAATCGAAAAAGCGTTCGTATTTTGTAAATAGACACCTGCAAAACAAAGAGCGAGCACTGGCAATAGCACGCGCAATAGTTGATGATTTTTCGGCAAAGGTGCCGCATCTTCTCTTTCTGAAATAACCTTTTCCAATAATTCTCGGAGTTGATTGGCTGTTTCTTGTGTGACTTTCTTCTTCATTCTTACTCCTTCTGTTTTTAAATCTCTTTATTTTATAACCCGTAAGTTCTATATTTTTTAACGAGTAGTTTCGCGCGTTTCACGTAGTCGTTCTCGTTTCCGCTAAGAGCGTCCAGTGCTTCTTCGGCAACCGGCAAGAGTGCGCACTTCCTTCACTTTCCGTTTCGATTTCATTGTCATTCCTACTGACGTTCAAAGGTCGTATCTTCTATCCCAAAAGATTCCCTTTAAATCGTCATTCCGTATGATTCCCTTAATTCATACATACAATCATCCAACTCTTGAACCAACTCTTCTGAGAGTTCTATAGGTTGTTCCTTGATTCTTTGTGCTTCCTCATCCGCAAGTCTTAACAATTCCACAAGCTCTTGCTTTGCTTTCTTCTTCTGGAACTGAAGCAGCCATAGATAAATAATGATAATTCCTACTTGCACCCCTAGAAACGGTAGGATGAACCAAGCGAAGCCGCTGATGGTTGATAAGCCTTCAGAAGATCTATATAAAAAACGCAATCCAAGCACTATGGATAAAACACTACTCGCCAGCACAACCCATTTGAGCGCCAGTTTAGAAGTCTCCCATTCTGATTCCGGTAAATCTTTTCTTGTCGGATTTATTTTTCTCAGTAGTTGTTTTAGTCGACTAATTCTGAAATCTTCTCTTTGTTTGTCCTTTTGATTCGATTCCGCATCTTGCTTCAAAGCACTCATAAAATATTTTAATTGTAAAACTTCCTGCGAAAGATAACTTCGATGCACACCCTCTAATTCAGAAAGAATCGTATAGGCAACAGTAACAAATGCGTTTGTTTCTTCTTGCCTAGAGAAACGAATAAATCCGTGACAAAACAGAATTCCTAAAATGGGAATCCCCCAGATGAGCCATAAATATAAAGTAGCAATAACCAGAAGGACAAAATACAGTACAGGCGGAATAATAATCGCAACCACGGATAACAGGACGGTTCCAAACCCCGTCAACGATAAAATGATTGCAAAAAACGCCAACAACATCGAGGCTACTTTCCGTCTCTTCGCATCTGTATATGGAACGGTTATCTCTAAATTCTCTTTGGTTACTACTCTATCTAGAAGAAACTTCAATCGACTAAGCTGGTCTTCGGAAAGATTGTAGTAAAACTTGATTATCTTTTGATTTTCTTCCATTCTACCTTTTCTCCCGGTATATGATATTTCGACTCTAACACTTCTATAAATCTTTGAAGGTGCTTGATTTCTTCCGGAACATCCTTTATTGCAACATCCTTATACGTTGCAACCTCTGCACGAGCAATCTCAAATAGGTTATCAAAAGCTCTTTTTCGATATTCATAAACACTAGATGAAATCCCAAAATACAAAGTCCAAAGCATTACTATGAGAATTCCAAAGAAAGCAAGCATAATCATGGCATCATAGTATGATTTAGTGAATAACCCTAGTATTGGAATAGTGCCAACCAAACAACCGAACAGCACTATATTATGAATGATCCTAATCAGAAGGTACAGACGGTACGGCACACCTTTTGGCAACTTAGAGGCGTCTTGTTGTTGTTCTGATAAAATATTCACTAACTGAAGACGTAATACAGAAATATCTTTTTGTGAAACGTTTCTTGGAAATAATCGTAATAATGACTTTATAATCGTTTCACCAGATTCGTCGTTGTTGAACGCATCATCATTTCCAGCCAAATACCGTTTTAATTCTTTCACACTATTTGGAAGTTCTTCGTCGGTAAAGTTTTGCCATTCTAAGACTTCTTTTTTCGCTAAACGGACAATTTGTGCCTGCTCTTTTTTAAATGCTATATGTTCCCATAGAGAAAGTCCCAGTCCCATGATAAAAATATTTACATATATTCTAAAGACCGGATTAAACTCAATTATATCCTTTAAAAATTCTAAAGGATGTGTAACCAACCTCCGAAACCAAAATTCAAAACCTGGTAGAGAAACCAGGAAGATGAATGCAGTTAATATTGTCAAGAATATTTTTAAAATGTTTTTTAAGATAATTGGCATTACTGAAGCACGAGGAAGTGCAACCACTTCCCCTGAGCCTTCTAGAATCGCTGCAACTAGCAATTCTCTTAGTCGTGCCAGCCGAATTTCTTCAATCCTTTTTTTCTTTTTCATAAATCCCCCTAATTCCACAGTTTCTTCCTTTTCATCACATAAAGTCTACTATGTTCTATTCTCTTCTAATCCCTTTAAGAGATTGCTCAAAGTCTTTTGCCTCTGCCAAATGTTTTTTAAACCGTCATTCCGTATGATTGGCTTAATTCGTACACACAATCATCCAACTCTTGAACCAACTCTTCTGGGAGTTCTGAATGTTGTTTCTTGATTCTTTTTGCTTCCGCTGTTGCGACCTGTAACAATTCCGCAAGCTCTTGTTTGACTTTCTTCTTCTGAAACTGAAGCAGCCATAGATAAATAATAATCATTCCTATCATCAGTATAGTGAACAAAGCAAATGACTTTTGAATTGGTAAAAGCATAGAGCCATGAAACAACACAAGATAACATATAACTGAGC
>CALIJD010000024.1 GCA_938017885.1 uncultured Granulicatella sp. | reverse complement strand
AAATATTTTACCAGAACTAGACCGTACATTGGTTTGGTTCATTACCATTGCGTATGTTGTCTTGATTCTCGGTTTATCGATTTTCGCAACATTCTACTATAAGAAAAAATTACATGAATTAGTTGATTCTGAATAATGATTTAAGACTTAGAGATTTTCTCTAAGTCTTTTTTATAACCTATTTTAAAGCTGTTTTAAGATGTATAACCATAAGTTATAACAGTTGATAGAAAAACGGTATAAGAAAACCTATTGCTATGCGGATTGTTCTCTGTTATCCTAAGACCATGTTCATCAGACATCACAAAGAACAGGTGAGTAAAAAAGAAAATTTGCTAAGAGAGTCTCGGTAGGTGGGAAGAGATCAAATGGAATTTTTGAAGATGGCCTGGGAGTGATTTTACATCGAATCATTAGATGTAAATGGGTAGCCCATTATAGCTGTAGAGTATAAAACCAAGCGTGCGTACTCGGTAAGGTAGGATTCGCGAGGATTCTACAAAACAAGGTGGTAACACGAAATTTCGTCCTTGCAGTAGCGATACTGTGAGGATTTTTTATTTATAGGAGGAATGACCAATGTCAAAATTACAAGCACCATTTAGAGTCGATCACGTAGGAAGTTTCTTACGTCCAAAAGAATTAGTAGAAGCAAAAGAAAAATTTGCAAAAGGAGAAATTACACGCGAGGAATTAACAGCCGTCGAAGATAAAGCCATCGAAAAGTTAGTCGAACAACAAAAGAAAGCTGGATTAAAAGGATTCACAGACGGCGAATTCCGTCGCCAATATTGGCACTTAGATTTCTTCTGGGGATTAAACGGAGTCGAACATACGCAAGCAAAAATCGGATACCAATTCCACGATGAAATTACAAAACCAGACTCAGCAGATGTCGTTGGAAAAATCACTGGTGAAAATCACCCATTCGTAGAACACTTCAAATTCTTAAAACAATTTGAAGACGAAGATTTCATCGTCAAACAAACAATCCCTGCTCCAGCGCAATTCTACTTCGAATTGATTCGTGATGCAGAGCATATTGAGCAAACTTTCTCAGTATACCCTTCAAAAGAAGAACTCTTTAAAGATATCATTGCTGCTTACAGACAAGTAATTAAAGAATTATACGATGCAGGCTGCCGTCTCTTACAAATCGATGACTGTACATGGGGTGTAATCGTAGATGATAACTTCTTAAACATCATCTCAAAAGAAAGTCATTTAACACCTGAAGAATTAAGAAGAGAACACAAACGTGAATTCTTAGAGTTAAACAACGGAATTCTAGAAGATTTACCAGAAGATTTAACAGTGAATACTCACGTATGCCGTGGTAACTTCCACTCAACTTGGGCAAGTTCAGGCGGTTATGATTCAGTGAGCGACGCATTATTCGAAAAACAAAAAGTTCATGCTTACTACTTAGAATACGACACAGACCGCGCCGGCGACTTTAAGCCTCTTGCAAAAGTGTCTGACGGTAAGAAAGTTGTTCTAGGGCTTCTAACTTCTAAATCAGGAAAATTAGAAGACAAAGATGAAGTCATTGCTCGTATTAAAGAAGCAAGTGAGTATGTTCCACTAGAAGACTTATACTTAAGTACACAATGTGGATTCGCATCAACAGAAGAAGGAAATATTTTAACAGAAGAAGACCAATGGAAGAAAATCGCATTAATTAGCGAAATCGCCCGCGAAGTTTGGGGAGAATAAACCCTACTTCATTAGAATTTGAAAGATAGATTGGAGAAATGCCGTATGACAAAACAACAAGCACCATTTAGAGTAGACCACGTAGGAAGTTTCTTACGTCCAAAAGAATTAGTAGAAGCACGCGCAAAATTCGCAAACGGCGAAATCACACGTGAAGAATTAACAGCCGTCGAAGATAAAACGATTCGCGAAATCGTTCAAAAACAAATCGCTGCTGGATTGAAAGGCGTAACAGACGGCGAATTCCGTCGTGCTTACTGGCACCTTGACTTCTTCTGGGGATTCAATGGTGTAGAACATACGGTTGGAGAACATGGTTATAAATTCAACGGTATTGAAACAAAAGCCGATACGTCAACATTAACGGCTCCAATCGATGGGCACAATCATCCATTCGTAGAACATTTCAAATTTTTACGTGACTTAGTGAAAGACGAAGATGTTGTTGTGAAATTCACAATTCCTTCTCCATCACAATTCTATTTCGAATTAATTCGTACACCTGAACATATTGCAGCTTGGAAAGCCGTTTATCCAACAGAAAAAGAGCTTTTTGAAGCTATCAAGAATGCTTATGTAGATGTAATTACAAACTTATACAACGAAGGTCTTCGCACGCTTCAATTTGACGATTGTACATGGGGGGCTTTAGCC
>CALIJD010000023.1 GCA_938017885.1 uncultured Granulicatella sp. | reverse complement strand
ATTAACGGATGCTCTCCTTGGGATTCAAACAACTTTTATCGCAAATAATCAGGCTTCTTATAATCATCGCTGGGAAAGAAAAGATTTAGAAACGATGGACGTTGTACAGCAATTTGAAGAAGGTACTGTTGTTCAAAATGACAATGTTCTTTCTATTGCTTATCCAATGAAACCCATATTAAAAGCTATGAAAGTCCCCGTTAATCAGCCGGTTTCCATGCAAAATCAATTATCTAACGCTCTTGCAGGAACTCATTCACCAAAGGATATTTTCACGAGAATTCCTTCTCAAATGTCCTACAGTAATATTAAAGGTCGCCCTTTTGCTCACCAAACGATACAGTTGGAAAATAGTGAAGAAAAAGGGAACATTACTTTAACTTTCACTCCAGAAACCGATGATCCTATCTATTTAGAATTAGCGGGAGATATGGAAGAAGATAGTTTCAAGATGACCCTAAATGGAAAAGAGTATTTCTTTTATCCTGTTGAATCAAGACCCGTTCTTTTAAGTATTGCTTCCAAGAAAAAAGGAATCCCTCAAACGATAGAGTTCACGATTCAAAAGGATCAATTTTCATTTACAAGATTGAATCTTTATTCCTTAAATGAAACATTATTACAAGATAGAATTCAACAAACGAAAGCTCAAGAATTAAAAATAGATACCTTCTCCTCTACCCATTTTTCTGGAACGATGACGGTAGAAGAAGAAAGTACAGTTTTAACGACGATTCCTTACTCAATAGGATGGACGGTTCGTGTAGATGGTCAACCTGTAGAAACTTATAAAATCCTCGATTCTCTTCTTGGATTTAGTATTTCCCCAGGAAAACATTCTGTCGAATATCATTATACGACTCCTTATCTGATTGAAGGTTCGATGATTAGCTTTGCTTCTATCGTGTTTATTATTCTGATTTTGTTAACCAGACGCAAAAAGACCGATGACTCCTAGGAGACATCGGTCTTCGTTTTTTATAGATTATTTAGCAGCTTCAAAACGACGAGCTACTTCATCCCAGTTTACAACATTCCAGAATGCTGAAATGTAGTCTGGACGACGGTTTTGGTAGTTTAGGTAGTATGCATGTTCCCATACATCTAATCCTAATAATGGAGTTTTGCCTTCTGATAGAGGGCTGTCTTGGTTTGGAGTAGAAACGACTTCTACTTTTCCGTTAGAAAGAACTAACCAAGCCCAACCAGAACCAAAGCGTGTTGCTGCTGCTTGAGCGAATGTTGCTTTGAATTCATCGAAGCTTCCGAATGCTTCGTTGATGGCTGCTAATAAAGCACCTTCTGGAGCTTTTGCACCATCAAGAGATAATTGAGTCCAGAATAAGCTATGGTTTGCATGTCCACCACCATTGTTGCGAACAGCTACACGGATATCTTCTGGAACAGCGTTTAAATCGCTAATTAATTCTTCAACTGTTTTTTCAAATAACTCAGGGTGTTTTTCTACCGCTGCGTTTAAATTTGTAACATATGCATTGTGATGTTTGTCATGGTGGATTTCCATTGTACGTGCATCAAAATGTGGTTCTAATACGTCAAATGCGTATTCTAATTTTGGTAATTCATAAGTCATTACTAGATTCCTCCTAATTTTTAAATACAGTTTTGAAAACTGTTTCTTTCTTTAATTATCATACCATCCACTAAACACCATAGGCAAAAATTATGCCCACTTTCCTAGTTCCACCTTTAATCTTCAATTTATGGTATAATAATCCCGCTACATAGAGAAAGAAAAGAGATGAAAACATGAAATTTACAGAATACGCATTACAGCCTTATTTGCAAACAGCATTGGCTGACTTAAAATTTACACAACCAACCCCTATTCAAGAACGCATCATTCCTCTTTTATTAAAAGGAGAATCTGTGATTGGTCAATCGCAAACAGGAAGCGGAAAGAGCCATAGTTTCCTATTACCACTCATCAACAAAATTGACCCTAGTCGCCAAGAGTTGCAATTAGTGATTACAGTCCCAAGCCGTGAACTCGCAGAACAATTAACTGCTGTAGCAGCCCAGTTGATTACCTTAAGTGATACAGAAATTCTATTAGAAAAATGTATCGGTGGTACCGATAAAAAACGTCAAGTGGCTAAACTGACGCAAACACAACCACATATTGTGATTGGGACACCGGGTCGTATTTTTGATTTAATGCAAGAAAATGCTCTCTTCGTTCAAACCGTACAAATGATGGTCGTCGACGAAGCGGATATGACTTTTGACTTAGGGTTCTTAGAAACTGTGGATGAGATTGCGTCTCGTATGCCAGAAAACTTACAAATGTCTGTTTTCTCTGCGACGATTCCAGATAAGATCAGACCATTCTTGAAGAAATACTTGGGCAATCCAAAGGTCGTTCAAATCGAGAATACACAACTCGTTTCACCAACGATTAAAAATCAATTGCTTGTAACAAAGGCTCAAAATCCAATGGACGTTCTTCGTCAATTACTGGTTATGGGACATCCTTACCTAGTCCTTATTTTCGTCAATACGAAGCAAAAAGCTGATGAAGTGACAAAAGACCTTCGCAATCATAACTTCAAAGTGGCAACGATTCACGGAGATATCCCTTCAAGAGAACGTCGCCGTGTGATGAAACAAATCCAACAAATGGATTATCAATTCGTGGTCGCAACGGACCTTGCTGCACGTGGAATTGATATCGAAGGCGTTTCACATGTCATCAACTTAGAAATTCCTGGGGAATTGGAATTCTTCATTCACCGCGTTGGTCGTACGGGACGTAATGGTTTAGAAGGAACAGCCATCACATTCTACAAACCAGACCAAGAGCAAGCCATCCAAACATTAGAAGGAAAAGGTATTTCTTTTGAAACGGTTGAATTAAAAAATGGTGACCTTGTAGAAAGTTATGACCGCTCTCGTCGTGAGAAACGTAAAAACACACAATCAAAAGACTTGGATCCACGCCTCAAAGGAATGATTAAGAAGGCGAAAAAAAAAGTAAAACCTGGCTACAAGAAAAAACTAGGGCAAGAAATCCGTCAAAAACAACGCAGACAAAATCG
>CALIJD010000022.1 GCA_938017885.1 uncultured Granulicatella sp. | reverse complement strand
CAATTTTTCCGTGGATGACTTGTAGGAATAATTTAATATTAAGTAAATTTGAAAACATCCCCATTAATTGGCTAATTCGTCCACCTTTAATTAAGTTATCTAAGTTAACGACTGTTAAGTAAAGGGTAGTGCGTTTCTTGGCATCTTCAACAATTTCTAGAATTTCTTCTACTGTTTTTCCTTCTTGAGCGGCTTTTGCGGCCTCTTTAACAATCATACCCATAGATCTGGAAGTGAAGTCTGAATCAACTACTTTGACGTTTGTCTCAGTAATATCAGCTGCTTGACGAGCGGCATCCACAGTACCACTAATCGAACGCATCATTTGAATTGAAATAACAGAGTCCCCATTTTTACCAAGTTCGTCATACACTTCAACGAAACGACCAATAGAAGGTTGAGCAGTTTTGGGAAGCTCGCTGCTTGCAATCATTTTTTGTTTAAATTCATCTTTTGTAATCGTTACACCATCGATATAGTTTTCATCATCGATTGAAATATTCATTGGGACGATGGAGATTTCAAATTGTTTTACTTCCTCTTCGGTTAAATCTGCTGTCGAGTCCGTTACAATATATACTCTGGACATAAAGTCACTCCTATCAAATTAGTTTACATCTTATAATAGCATATTTTTCAAATAAAAACCTATATTCAATATCAATGAGGAAAAGGTTGAATTATGTTACAATAAGTAAGCAAATGTAAGCTTGAAAGGATGAAAGTGATGGATGGAATCCTTCCATTATGGAAAGAAAAAGGCATGACGTCATTCGACTGTGTCTATAAAGTCAGAAAATTATTAAAAACAAAAAAAGTAGGCCATTCTGGAACACTGGATCCTGAAGTAGATGGAGTGTTACCGATTTGTATTGGGAAAGCGACTAAGGTTGTTGAGAATCTTCATGAAGCCAATAAAGTTTACCAGGGAGAAATCACTTTAGGATTTTCAACTGAGACGGAAGATGCACATGGAAATGTTGTATCTACAACGCCAATTGAAACACCTTTTTTAAATCAAGAAATTGACGAAAGAATGCAGGAGTTTATTGGAGAAATTACTCAAATTCCACCAATGTATTCTGCAGTTAAAGTAAATGGGAAACGTCTGTATGAATACGCTAGAGCCGGAGAAGAAGTGGAACGACCTTCTCGTAAAGCCACAATTTTCGACTTCAAACGGATTTCAGAGTCGGTGTATAATGAAGATAAGAAGACGCAATCATGGAAGTTTGAAGTAAGCTGTAGCAAAGGGACTTACGTTCGAACACTTTCTGTTGATTTAGGAAAATCATTGGGTGTTAAGGCGCATATGTCGCAATTAACCCGTGTAAAAAGTGGACCTTTCCATGCAGATGATTGCATTACATTAGAGCAGCTAAAAGAACTTGTTGTAAACGATAAAGTTCAAGAAGTACTAAAACCAGTAGATATTGTATTCGATGAATATCCTCGAATGTTTTTAACAAAGGATGAATTCGTTCGTTTTAAAAATGGGG
>CALIJD010000021.1 GCA_938017885.1 uncultured Granulicatella sp. | reverse complement strand
CGAAACGTCGGGAAGTTGTTAACGCATTCAAGTAATCGAAGTTATGCTTCTACGAGACTACAAGTTTATAGTTTTAAACGTTTATTATGGTACCTCCTTCGTAATGAAGCTATTACAGAAAAACTCTCCATTTCAAAAGTAGGAATTACAATGCTTTTGAAATCCATTTTGGAGGAGTATTCTGACGAACTAGTACTCTTTAAAAATGAAGCTCGTCATAAAGGTTTTCTTGAACAACTAAGCAGAGTAATGAATGAATTTCAATCAGGAGGAATTGAAATTGAGGATTTCTCAAGCTTTTTTGAAGCAACCAACCCTACTGAAAATGAGCAACGATTAAAAGAATTTGGAATTATTTATCGTTACTATACGAATGCACTAAAACAAGATTTTGTTCACCAAGAAGAAAGTTATGCCCAGTTATGTAGTGTCATTGCTTCGAAAGATTTATCCAATACCTTTATCGTGATTGATGAAATGGTGACGTTAACGAAGGCTGAAATGGAAGTAATTGAAGCTTTAGTAAGTAGTGGTGCTACTGTTGAATTTCATGCTACATTAACTACGTATGGAGTGCATACTGCAAAGAATGAAGCAGGAGATTCACTATTTACTTCAAACAGAATTCTATTAGAGAGACTTTCAAGATGGGTGAATAGAGGAGAGGAGTTAGCACGCATCATCGATTGGGAAGGCAGTGATTCGCTTTTTGATGAAGATTTTAAAGAAGTAGAGCGGTTTTGGCTTGAAACAAATGGTGGACTTCCAAAAGTGAAGAGAACCCCTAAAGAAAAGCTGACGCTAGAAAAGATTACGTTTACTAAGTATACAGACGAAAGAGAAGAGTACCAAGAGACATTTGCTAGAATTAAACGAATGGTGCAAGAGGGTAAAGTCCGTTACAAAGACATCCAAATTTTAGGACGTAATTTAGAAGAAAATCATTTATTTATAGAATCTCTTTTAAAACAATACGATATTCCAGGATTTATCGATTTGTCAGATTCTATGGAGCATCATCCAATTATCCAGGTGCTAGACGCACTGTTTGCTATTTGGCAATATGATTGGCGATATGCAGATATTATGAGTCTTCTTCGTAGTGAATATGTCTTATGGCGTAAAGATTATGAGGAGCCTCTTAAGGACCAATTACAGGCGTTTAGACAACAATTAGACGAAACAGAAACGGTTATTCTTGCCAATGGTTACGAAGGGTATCAATGGACAAATGGGAAACCATGGGCGTATGTGGAAGACTCTATCGATGAAGATTCTAAAGTAGAACTGTCTGATAAAAATACCCAGATTTTACTGAAAGCACAAAAAATTCGTGATGAATTAACAACTATATTGCTACCTGCGTTCAAGAAATTAGAACAAGCAGCTACAACGAAAGAAGCGGTTTCTGTACTATATCAATTACTATTAACTTTAGGTGTAGATCAATCCTTTATTTATTGGAGAGAT
>CALIJD010000020.1 GCA_938017885.1 uncultured Granulicatella sp. | reverse complement strand
ACCGTAGTCAAGTAACTCAATGGGAATTAGACCAATACTTAAAACTATTCTAAAAGATTAAATCAAAAGGCGTATCTTCGTGATGCGCTCTTTTTTGTGTAAAAGGCAAAATCTAACATATAAGTTACGTAACTTATATGTTAGATTTCGGTTTTTGATACAGATGCCGTTACCAAACATCCATTTCCATTGATACGTAAAGTTTTGACATATTTTTCTGAAAGTGTAATACTGATAAGGAAACATGAAAAGAAAGAGAGTGCACACATGTATATAAAACAGATGTCGAATGCGTTAGAAGAGTATCATTCTTTTATGGAAACACAAGCCAACAGAACGGTTTTTCAAACGCCTGAATGGGGTGAAGTGAAGGCAGATGGCTCATGGACAAAAGATGTATTGCTGGTCATGACAGATGCTCATGAACCCGTTGCAGCTGCGATGATTCTTTATCGTAAATTACCCGGAGTGAATAAGTATTTAGCGTACGCGCCTCGTGGGATTGTAACGGATTATACAAATGCAGAACAATTAAAATCGGTCTTTGCGACTTTAAAAGTGTATTTAAAAGCTAAAAATGCATTTGGATTAAAGATTGACCCAGAATTACAATGGCGTGAATGGACCAACAAGTTCGAAATGGTCGAAGGTGGATTCAACAATGAAGAGTTTCGCAAAAATATTTTAGCTTCTGGCTTTGTCGAACGTCCAATGGATTTAGGTTTTGATGGGATTCAACCACGTTTAACAATGATTTTATCGTTGAAAGATGAAGGAAAAGGCATCGTCGAAACGTTCAATAAAAAAGAACGGTATAAAGTGAATGTAGCAAAAAAACAAGGGGTTGTTTGCTACAAAGGAACGCTTGAAGATATGCCAATCTATGATGAGTTGAATAAAATTACGGCTGAACGTGATCAATATGTGGCACGTAGTATCGAGTATTTAACAACAATGTACCAACACCTTCACCCTAAAGGCATGGTGGATTTATACTTTGCAAAAGTAGACTATAATGTCCAATTATCATTTGCGACAAATCGCTTAGAAACTGCGCAAAAAGAGTTCGATAAGTTAACAGGACAATTGGGAGCCCTTAATAATCCTAAGCGAATTGAAAATGTTCAAAAACAAATCGACTCTCTAAAAGTAAATATTGAAAAATACGAAAAAGAAATTGAACGTGTGAAAGGTGACTTAAAACAATATCCAGAAGGGAAAGTCGTCAGCGGAGCATTCGTCGTAACGTACTTAGATAAAGCGTACTACTTATATGGAGCGAATATCACTGACGATGGTGGATTAAACGCGAATAAGGCGCTTGTATCTTGGATTATGCAAACTCTTTACGATGAAAAAGGCATCCGTTCGTTTGACTTCTTTGGAGTTTCTGAAGACCAAGAACATCATGGTGGGATTAACGGATTCAAGCAATCGTTTGATCCGGAGTTAGTGGAATATATCGGCGAATTTGATATGCCAATTTCGAAGTTCTGGTTTGAACTGTTCCATACATGGGCACCAAAAGCCGTGAGCTTGAAGAATAAATTATTAGTAAGACGTAAAAAATAGTAAAAAGGCTGGAAGAAGTTTCCGGCCTTTTTTAGAAAAGATTGAAAGGAGAATGGAATGCAGAACAGTAGTAATTTAAGAAAGCTTGTTTTTATCGCATTATTAACTGCTCAAGGAATTGTCTTAGGGTTGTTGGAACAAGCCATTCCGTTTCCTTTTGCGTTTGCACCAGGGGCTAAGTTGGGATTGGCGAATATAGTAACTTTAATTAGTTTATATACTTTATCGTTTAAAGAGGTCGTCTTTGTCATTGTGATGAAAACGTTGCTGACAACCGTTCTTGGAGGGACTTTTTCTACTTTTCTATATAGTGGTATGGGTGCCCTTGTCAGCTTTATCGGAATGTACCTTGTAAAGCAACTTGGTGAAAAGCGGGTCAGCATGATCGGAGTGAGTGCTACTGGTGGAATTCTGCACAATGTAGGGCAATTGATGGTAGCAAGTTGGATGGCTAAATCATGGACGGTGCTCTTATATTTACCAGCAATGTCAATCGTTGGAATCTTTGCAGGAATAGCTGTTGGGGTAGCCGCAAATTACGCGTTGGCTCATATTAAAATTCTTCAATATTTTTCAAAAAAATAGAAGGCTTCCTTCGTGAAGAAAAAGACAATCCTATGGACAAAAACGCAATAATAGACTATACTACTAAAGTGATAAAGCTTAAGGGGGATTTACTATGACAAAAACAAACATTGTAGTAATCGGTGCCGGGTTTGCCGGAGTAGCCGCTACAAAAACATTGTCACATAAGTTGAAAAAGAATAAAGATGTTACGATTACATTGATTGATAAACATCCTTACTTAACTTATATGACGGAATTACATGAAGTTGCTGGGGGACGTGTTGAACCAGATGCGATTCAATACGACTTACAAAAGATTTTTGCTCGTTCAAAAAATGTCAACTTAGTAACAGATACCGTTACGAATCTTGATAAAGAAAACAAAGTAGTTCGCACAAAACATGGTGAATTCTCTTATGATTATTTAGTGCTTGGAATGGGTGGAGAAGCAAATGACTTCGGCGTCCCAGGGGTTAAAGAAAATGGATTTACGTTATGGTCAATGGAAGATGCTGTTAAAATGCGTAAACACATTCTTAACTGTGTTGAAAAAGCAGCTAAAGAACATGACCCTCAAAAACGTAAAGCGTTATTAACGTTTGCGGTTTGTGGTGCCGGATTTACTGGGGTTGAACTAGTCGGTGAATTAATGGACTGGATTCCAGTGTTAGCACATGAATACAATTTAGATAAAGAAGATTTTGACTTATATATTATTGAAGCCGTTCCAACTATCTTAAACATGTTAGATGCAAGCGATGCGGATAAAGCAGAAGCCTTCATGGTAAAACGCGGCATCAAAGTGATTAAAGGAAACGGAATTTCTGAAGTGAAGCAAAACAGCATTCGCTTAGCGGACGGCACAGTGATTCCAACTTACTCACTATTCTGGACAGCAGGCGTTAAAGCAAATACCGAAGCAGAAGTGTTTGGATTTAAAGCGGCAAGAGCTGGACGTTTAGTCGTTAATGAGAATATGTTGATCGATGGCGAAACAGATATTTATGCAATCGGTGACTTAGCGTATTATGAAGAACCAGATAAAGAAAACCGCCCACATCCACAAATTGTACAAGCGGCTGAACAAACTGGTAAAACAGCAGCGAAAAATATTATCGCTTCTATCAATAATACTTCAAAAGTTGCATACAAAGGGAAATACGATGGATTCATGGTTTCTATCGGTTCTCACTACGGCGTAGCATTCTTGATGGGTAAATGGCACTTAAGTGGATTTTTCGCAATGTTGATGAAACACTTAGTAAATATTAAATATTTCCTAGAGATTTTCTCTTTATACTATGCGATTCAATACGTGTTCCACGAGTTCTTCCATATTAAGAACCGTCGTAATATTTTCCGTGGACACTTATCACGTTACGGTAACGTATTATGGTCAGTACCACTTCGTTTATTCTACGGTGGTATGTGGACAATTGAAGGCTTGAAGAAAATCTTTGGTTTATGGGGAGCTCATAGCTGGATTGATGGAACTCATTTAGCATTCCCGTTCCCTTGGTTGTTAGAACCAACTTCTGCTGCAAGTGGAGCAACTGAAGCTGTTTCAGCTGCAAGTGGTGCTACAGAAACAGCAGCACAAACAGCTACTCAAGTCGTTTCGTTCGGTTTCAACTATTCATATGGGGAACAACCTGCAATGGTATTAGAAAAGATGCCAGATTGGTTTGCTTCAATCATGCAAATTATGATTCCTAATGTTGAAGTTGCACATTTAATGCAAAAAGTAATGTCCTTTGTAGAGTTAGCAATCGGTCTTGCTATTATGGCTGGTTTCTTAACATGGATTGTCAACGCAGTGACAATCGGTTTAGTCGCAACATTCTGCTTATCAGGAATGTTCTACTGGGTAAACATGTGGTTTGTTCCTGCTGCAATTGCATTAATGAACGGCTCAGGTCGCGCGTTTGGTTTAGACTACTACTTCATTCCTTGGTTCCAAAGAACAGCTGGAAAATGGTGGTATGGTAAATCGAAAGCAATCTATGGCTTCGATAAGCAAGGAACCCAACTTGTAAAATAGGATATGGTATAATGAGGTCGACAATTTTTGTCGGCTTCTTTTTTTAAAAGTCGATTTGAAGGAGAAAATATATGACGGCTGTACATCCAATGTGGATGAATTATCCAGAACTTCACGAAGAACTAAAACAAGTAAAAAAATTAATGAGAGATTCCATTCAAATAGAGAATAAGGCTATTAAGGATGCAATTTTATCAGTCCTTGATTCAGGGGGGAAAATGGTTCGTCCTGCATATTTGATTCTATTCTCTATGTGGAACGACAATAGAAATAAAGAAGAAGTTCGTGCTATTGCGGCTGCTTTGGAATTGTTACATGTGGCTACATTATTCCATGACGATGTGATAGATGAATCTAGCGTCCGAAGAGGTCAAGAGACGATTAGCGCAAAATTTGGGAATCGAGTAGCCATATATGCAGGGGATTATTTATTGACGGTTTGTTATCAACTGTTATCATCCTATAGTAAAGATTTAGTGAATATCCAAATTCCCACACGTGGAATGATGCAAGTAATTCAAGGGGAACTGTCTCAAATGGAAGAACGTTATCGTTTAGATGTGACGGTTCAAGACTATCTGAAGAGAATTGAAGGGAAAACAGCGCAACTTTTTATGTTAAGTTGTATGATGGGAGAACGATTTTCACTCTTGAAAGAAGAAGCAAGAGCAAGGCAAATTGGCCATGCGATAGGAATGTCTTTCCAAATTTTAGATGATATCTTAGATTATGAAATTGATGCTGATCAATTTGGGAAACCGGTATTAGAGGATGTAGCTCAAGGGGTGTATACTTTACCGCTCATTATGGCTTTTCCTAAAAGAGAGAAGGAATTGCGTTCACTTCTTGAGAAAAAAGAAAGTATCTCTGATGGAGAAAGAAAAAAAGTGCAACAACTGGTATTAAAATCTGGTGGAGTAGATTCTGCTAAAGTATTAGCTAAAAAATATACGGATCGCGCTTTGCAACAAATTGAAAGACTGCCAGAAAAGAATGTAAAATCAATGTTGTATGATATCACAAGCCGTTTATTGCAGCGAGAATATTAATAACTATTCGTTCACAAAGAAAGGTGTTTTCGTTTCAGAAAACACCTTTTTCACTTTATTCCTTTAAGTGAAAAGAAGAACAAAATTCCAGAGAAAACTAGACTTTTGCCTGTGATATGCTATAATAAATGTTACGAAATATAAAATATAGAGAAGGATGGTAAAAACCATGACTATCAAAAAATCTTTATCTGCAACAGCAGTATTATTATCATCTGTGTTTGTTTTAGCAGCATGTGGCGGAAACAGCAAAACTGATTCAAGCAAAACAACAACACAAGCAGCTACAACACAAACTGCAACTACACAAGCGGCGGCACAAAAATCTGATGCAGCTTTAAAAGATGGTACTTATAAATTAGTATCAGCTGCTGACAAACGTGGTTGGCATGTTGAATTTACGATTACTGTTGAAGGTGGAAAAATCACTAAATCTGATTTTGACAACTTAAACGATAAAGGTGAACGTAAATCAGCAGATGCTGCATATGAAAAATCAATGAAAGATAAAGTGGGTACTGGACCAGCTGAATACTTTAAAGCGTACAATGAAGGTCTTGTTTCTAAACAAAATCCTAAAGATGTTGAAGTAGTAGCAGGAGCAACAAACGCACATACTTCATTTGTGGAATATGCAAACAAATTAATTGAAGCTGCTAAAAAAGGCGATACTACTGAAATTAAAGTAGAAGCACCAAAAAACTAATGGATTACAAGTGAAGACTGTGAACTCCTGTACTTTTCGTGCAGGAGTTTTTAGTTTATTGATTGGAAATCATGTGAGGATATACTGGCGTAAAGTTTAGTTTTTTATGAAAAATGCGATACAATACATAGGATGAATAAGAAGGAGAGAGTTATGAGAAAAAAGTGGATGACATGGGGGCTAATGGCAGTGATGGGGACAGCTGTCTTAGCTGCTTGCCAGAATCAATCGAATAATGAAGCCGACACAGTTTCGGGGGCATCAATTAAAACTCCAAGAGAAATCATTAAATCTCCGGTTAAAAAGACAGATTTCTTATTAGGAACGGCTGTATCATTGTCCGTCTATCATCCTAATTCAGAGGCTCTAATCGAGAGTGCTTTGGAGATGATTAAAGATTTAGAAAAAAGAATTACCGTGAACGCTTCTGGCTCTGAAGTGGATGAAGTAAACATTGCTGCAGGAGAAAAGCCTGTAAAGGTCAGCTCAGATGTTTATGAGCTCATTAAATTAGGATTGGAATATAGTGCGGAATTTAACGGTGCGTTTGATATTACTGTGGGACCATTAACGGCGCTTTGGCATATCGGATTTGATGATGCCAAAAAACCTACTCAAGAAGAAATTGATGCAGTTCTTCCTCTTGTTGATTATAAGGAAGTAGAGCTAAATGATGCTGAACAAACCGTTTTCCTAAAGAAAAAAGGAATGAAATTGGATTTAGGCGGGATTGCCAAAGGATATATTGCCGATAAGGTTTGGGATTATTTTGCTAAAGAAGGTGTAACCACGGCCGTTATCGATTTAGGTGGAAATATTGTTGTTATGGGAGGATCCCCTGCAAGAAATGGTGTTGCTTGGAATGTAGGGATTCAAGATCCGGTAGAATCTCGTGGGACAACTTTAGGGACGATTTTAGAAAAAGATAAAACGATTGTCACTTCAGGAATCTATGAACGATACTTAAAAGTGGACAATCAAGTTTATCATCATATTCTAAATCCTAAAACAGGATATCCATATGAGAATAATATCGAAGGAGTGTCGGTGATTGTAAATCGTTCGACTAAGGGAGACGCTTTATCGACTTCGATGTTCTCTGTAGGGATAAAAGAAGGTCTGGAATATGCAAATAGCCATAAAGATGTGGATGTCATTTTTGTGACAAAGGATAAAAAGGTCTATGTATCCGATTCGATTAAAGAGACTTTCAAACTAACAAATGGAGCACTTGAGTTGAAGGAGTCTATAGAATGATGTCAAAAAAAGAATTTATTGAATTAGTGGAATTGCGAACGAAATTGGCTAGCGTTTTCCCATTTTTAACTGCTTTATGCTATTCTTTTATATTATTTAAAGAAATTAACCTTCTTAACATGTGCCTCTTCTTTATTGGAATGTTGTCATTTGATATGGCTACGACCGTTATGAATAATTTGATGGACTATGTTAAAGCAAAAAACTCCGATTACCGTGATCATCATAATGTGATTGGAACAAGTAGTATAACGGTGAAAAAAGCTTGGCAAGTATTTGGGATTCTGTTTGCAGTAGCTACAGTTTTTGGAATCGTGCTTGTAGCGCGCACGAACATTCTTCTCTTAATGGTCGGTGCACTTTGTTTCTTTATCGGTGTGTTCTATACATTTGGCCCAATTCCGATTTCTCGGATGCCTCTTGGTGAAGTGTTGTCAGGCTTCACGATGGGATTTGGGATTTTCTGGATAACTGTATTTTTAAATGTGCCAGAAGGAACTATTTTTGCAGGCGTGCAGTTAGACGGAAGTATTTTAACGATGCAACTGGATATCGTTGCTCAGTTAAAGGTGTTTCTATTATCATTGCCACTTGTTTGTACGATTGCCAATATTATGTTAAGCAACAATATCTGTGACTTAGAAACGGATATTACCAACCACCGTTATACATTGGTTTACTATATTGGAAAGAAACAAGCTTTAGTGGTGTATCAAGTGCTTTATGCAATTGCGTTGGGGGCGATTCTACTAGCTGTATTGTTAGGAGTTGTGCCATGGATCCTACTTGGGGTTCTTGTAGTTGGAATTCCTATTTATAAACATATTCAGCAGTTCAAAGCTGTACAAGATAAGAAAACAACCTTTGCTTTAGCCATTAAAAATATGGTAATGATTCATTTTTTACAAATTATTCTGCTTCTTGTAGCAATATTACTAGGCTACTAGTGTTGACTTGACAAAAATTCGCTGTTTCCTTATGATTAAATAGATATGGATTTATAGAAAGTAGTGAAAGAATGGCACAGAAAAAAGCAGCGTTAGCTTGTAGCGTATGTGGATCAAGAAATTATACCATTACTCTTGGTCAAAATCGTCGAGTTGAACGTTTAGAAATCAAAAAATTCTGCAAATATTGTAATAAACAAACACTACATCGTGAAACAAAATAAAGAGGAAAGGGAGACCCAGCATGCGTTTTTTATCAAATGTTTTTAAAGAGATGAAAAAAGTAACATGGCCAACAGGTAAAGAAGTAAACAAATATACTATTACAGTAATTATTACAGTGGTAGTAGCATTAGGATTTTTTGCTGTGGTGGACTATGGGATTCATCAACTCATTACATTCCTTTTAAAATAATAGTACTTTATAGTGATTAGTGATATACTAAAAGCAGTTGAAAAAACCTTCATCTTGAAGGTT
>CALIJD010000019.1 GCA_938017885.1 uncultured Granulicatella sp. | reverse complement strand
GCAAAGTTATTAGAAAACTACGAAGAGAAATTACATCTGGTCGCTGATTTCTATAAACGCCAAGAGTACTATGATGAATTAGAAAAAGAGATTCAAAAGAACTATCCTGAGGCAGCACAGCTTGCTTCAATTGTTTCAAAATTACAAGAGATGAATAAATAAACTCAAGGAGTGAAATTATGGCATTCGAAGGATTATCAGATCGTCTGCAAAATGCGATGACTTCCGTTTCACGAAAAGGAAAAATTACGGAAGCTGACTTAAAACAAATGATGCGTGAAGTGCGTCTTGCGCTTTTAGAAGCCGACGTTAACTTCAAAGTTGTAAAAGATTTCGTACGTAAAGTGAACGAACGTGCATTAGGTGCCAATGTGCTTGAAGCATTATCACCAGCACAACAAGTCGTTAAAATTGTTAACGAAGAATTAACAGAATTAATGGGTGGCGAACAAGCGCCATTCCGTTTCGAAGCGAAACCACCAACAGTAGTGATGATGGTCGGTCTACAAGGGGCCGGTAAAACAACGACTGCTGGGAAACTCGCTTCCTTCATGGCAAAACATGAAAAGAAACGTCCATTATTAGTTGCTGCCGACGTGTACCGTCCAGCCGCGATTGACCAATTACAAACATTAGGGAAACAATTAAACTTCCCAGTATTCTCACTTGGAAATCAAGTCAGCCCAGTGGAAATCGCCAAACAAGCGATTGAAAAAGCGAAAATTGATGGTCGCGACTTAGTGATTATCGATACGGCCGGTCGTTTGCATATTGACGAAACCCTGATGGAAGAATTACAAAACATCAAGGCAATTGCAAACCCAAGCGAAATCTTACTCGTTGTCGACTCAATGACAGGGCAAGACGCCGTAAACGTGGCTCAAACGTTCAATGAACGTCTAGACATCTCAGGGGTTATCCTTACAAAACTTGATGGGGACACTCGTGGTGGTGCGGCTCTATCAATCCGTTCTGTTACAGGAAAACCAATTAAGTTTACAGGTCGTGGGGAAAAATTAGAAGACTTCGAAATCTTCTACCCAGAACGTATGGCTTCTCGTATTCTTGGTATGGGGGATATGATGACCCTTATCGAGAAGGCCCAACAAGACTTCGATGAAGCAAAAGCGCAAGAGATGGCGGATAAAATTAAAGCCAACACTTTTGACTTTAATGACTTTATCGACCAATTAGACCAAGTGAATAAGATGGGACCGCTAGAAGACATCTTGAAGATGATTCCAGGATTAAATAAAATGGCTGGTCTAAACGACTTAAAAGTGGATCCAAAAGATACAGCACGTATGAAAGCTATCGTCTTATCAATGACTCCACAAGAGCGTGAAAATCCAGATATCTTATCACAAGCTCGTCGTAAACGGATTGCGGCAGGTTCGGCTCGTCCTCTTGCTGAAGTAAACCGTTTAATTAAACAGTTCAATGAATCTAAGAAGATGATGAACCAAATGTCCAACGGGAATATGAAAGGCCTAGAAGGCATGATGAACCAAATGGGCATGGGCGGACGTGGAAACAAGCTCGCTCAAATCGGTATGCAACAATACGCACGCCGTCAAAAACAAAATAAATTGAAAAAATTAAAGAAAAAACGTTAGGAAACAGCGTTATAAAATAATTTAAACCGCAATATCTTACTGAACTGTAAGGTTGCGGTTTTTTTATGGCGACAATAACGCAAAGAAAGGAGAACTCAATGGGAAATCAAACGAAAACATGGCATGTCATTCCAGCAGTAATCGCAACGGCGATTATGAGCTTTTGTGGTGTGTTGATTGAAACCGCAATGAACGTTACCTTCCCGACCCTCATGACAGAATTCAATACGGATTCTTCAGGGATTCAATGGGTAACAACAGGATACTTACTAGCGATTGCCATTGTCGTGCCTATTACGGCATATTTAACACGAAACTACACGATTCGCCAACTCTTCTTGGCATCAAACCTTTTATTTATTGGTGGGGTCTTAATTGACTGTATTTCACCAAACTTAGTAATTTTATTACTCGGACGCTTTATGCAGGGGATTGGAACAGGGATTGCACTTCCGCTAATGTTCCATATCGTATTATCTAAAGTACCGCTGCATCAACATGGAACAGTCATTGGGATTGGAGCGATGACAACAGCACTAGCTCCACCAATTGGACCAACATTTGGCGGGGTTGTCTCAAGCGCATTTGGATGGCGTGCGATTTTCTTCGCATTGATTCCATTTTTAGTATTCTCGTTAGTGATGGGGCTTTGGGCGATTCCGACAGAAGAATCACCGAAGAAACAACCGTTTAACTTAATGGCGTTTGTGACATTAGGGATTGGACTTGCAAGCTTACTGATAGCAATCGAACATTTATCAGTTCTCTATCTTGGAGTAGTGGTCGTAGCATTTGCGGCATTCTTTTACTTTAACCGAGAAAATGCACTCTTGTCGTTCAAACCGTTCCAATTTGCGACGTTCAACGCGACATTATATATCGTCTTGGCTTTCCAAGGAATTGTACTTGGATTATCGTTTATATATCCAAATTACATTCAATTGGCGTGGGGAGAAACAGCCACGGTGGCAGGGCTCTTTATGTTCCCTGGTGCGGCAATGGTGGCCATTCTTTCAGCTTTGTCAGGTCGTTGGTATGATAAATCAGGTCCGTTGAAACCAATTTTAACAGGTTTAGTGTTTGCAGTTGTTGGAGGAGTATTCATTAGTCTATTCTTTCCGCATTTAACCATCTATCCTTTATTAGCGCTCAACGTCATCTTTATGACAGGGATTGGTTTTGTGATGGGAAGTAACGTAACCTATTCATTAGCGCAACTAAATTCTGATATTCAAGCAGACGGGAATAGTATCGTAAATACTTTACAACAGTTCACTGGTGCGATTTCAACAACGATTATCGCTCGGATTTTCAGCTCATTTGATTCAAATTTAGTAACAGCAGGACAAACAAGTATTATTTTTGTAACGACACTTGCAGTTATTGCACTTATTGTTTTCTTGTGGATCTATCCGCAAACACAAAAGAAAAATTAAAGTTAAAGGCAATCCGACTCGAACAAGAGAAGGGTTGTCTTTTTTAGAACGTATCATATGAAATAGGAAGAAGACTATAGTACAATAGATTGACGTGTGAAAGGAGAGAAATATGTATTTAATAAAGAAATTATCGTGGTTTTTTAAATTAGAGTGGAAACGATACACGATTGGCATTATCGCATTGTCGTTAGTCAGTGTATTCAATCTTATTCCGCCAAGAGTGATTGGGGAAGTCGTCGATTCCATCGACCTCAAGACGCTCACAATATCGTCTTTATTATGGAACTTACTGTTATTGCTCCTTTCAGCAGTAGCCATGTACGGACTCCGTTTTGTATGGCGTCTTTTTATCTTCGGGACTGCGAACTCGTTAGGTCAGAGACTGAGAAATCAATTATACGAACACTTTACAAGTATGTCTCCGAGCTTTTATCAAAAGTATCGCTCTGGAGACTTAATGGCGCATGCAACCAATGACGTGTATGCGGTGGTCATGACTGCAGGTGGAGGCGTGATGTCGGCTGTCGATGCCTCCATTACAGCATTAGTGACTTTAGCGACGATGTTCTTTGTTTTGGATTGGCGAGTGACACTCGTTGCGATTATTCCATTGCCACTACTTGCAATTGCGACAAACTTTGTGGTTCGTGCAGAACATCAGAGTTTTAAGGAATCACAAGAAGCCTTTTCATTATTGAATAACCATGTGAACGAGAGTGTTTCCGGGATTAAAGTGACGAAATCTTTTGGCTATGGTGAAAAGGAAACCGCATCGTTTTGGAAAACGAACCAAGATGCATGGGAGAAGAATAACCACGCTGCGAAATATAATAATCTATTCGATCCAATCGTTTTGATTTTCGTTGGACTTAGCTACTTAATTAGCCTCGGTTATGGCGGTTATTTAATCCAGCGCGGTGAATTCACGGTTGGGGAAATGATTACCTTTATGACGTATTTAGATATGCTAGTGTGGCCGCTTCAAGCCATTGGGTGGCTTTTAAATATCGGTCAACGTGCAAGTATCTCGTATCGTCGTATTGAAAAATTAATGGAAGAAACAAGCCAAGTCGAAGAAAATCCACAGGCCCTTCCAATTACAGAAGCTCGTGAGATTGATGTCGATATTCACAACTTCCGATACGAAGATGTGCCAACATTAGAAGATGTGGCATTTAGTCTTCATCAAGGGCAAACGCTGGGGATTGTGGGCCCAACAGGTTCTGGAAAATCAACCCTCTTAAAATTATTCCTTCGTCAATATGATGCAGGAAAAGAAGAGATTTTGATGAATGGACGTTCTATTCAAGACTATCGTATTAAAGACTTGCGTGCGCTGATGGGGTACGTGCCGCAAGAACAGATTTTATTTGCAATGTCGATTAAAGAGAATATACGTTTTGGAAATCCAACTCTTCCTGACGAAGCCGTTATAGAAGCCACTAAAATCTGCGGATTGTATGACGATATCATGGCGATGCCGGAAGGGTTCGATACGTTAATCGGGGAGAAGGGTGTGCTTTTATCAGGCGGTCAAAAACAACGACTATCAATGGCACGCGCGCTTGTAGTGAATCCTGAAATCTTAATGCTCGATGATTCGTTATCAGCTGTTGATGCAAAAACAGAGCATTTAATTTTAGAAAACTTGAAACGTGAACGCAGCGACAAAACAACGATGATTACAGCGCACCGTTTATCAGCGATTGTGCATGCGGACCTAATCATCGTGCTCCAAGATGGACGGATTGTTGAAAAAGGAACGCATGAAGAATTAATGGCGCTTGGTGGTTGGTATGCCAAAACCTACGACCGTCAACAGCTTGAAGCGACACTTGAAGAAGGGGGTAGTGTAGTTGAACATGAAGACCTTTAATCGACTCATCGCTTACTTATGGCGTTATAAGAAGTCGAGCACGATTGCGATTTTATTTATCCTCTTATCCAGTGTGACTGCAACAGTGATTCCGTTGATGGCTCGTTATTATATCGATACGTATATTGAAAAGGGCACATGGAATGAAGGGTACTGGCTACTTATTGTTTACTACTCACTTTTCTTACTGCGCGTTTTATTAACATATATTGGGACCTACGCCTTTAGCTATGTATCCAATAGTGTCGTAAGAGATTTACGTCAAGAGGCCTTTACTAACATGCAAAAACTCAATATGACGTATTTCGATACAACACCAGCAGGGGCTATCGTGTCGCGTTTAACAAACGATACACAGGCAGTTAGCGATATGTTTAGTTCGATTTTCTCAACGTTTCTAAGTACCTTATTTATTGTCGTGGCCACATTATCTGCGATGTTAAGTATGAATGTAGGACTTACGATTTTAATGGTTCTCTTTATTCCGGTCATGTTTGCATCCGTTAAAATTTATAACCATTTATCTCACAGCGTGATTCGTAAGACGCGTGAGAAGCTTAGCGAGATTAATGTGAAGCTAGCAGAAAGTATTGATGGCATGAAGATGATTCAGGCATTCAATCAAGAAGAACGTTTAAGAAAAGAATTCGAACAAATTAACGAGGAACATGTGCAATTCTCGAATCGTTCGATTAATGTGAATAGTCTGTTCCTTCGTCCAGCGATGTCGCTATTAAAGCTTGTTGCCTATGCGGTCATTATTTTATACTTTGGCCTTACATGGGAAGTGGCTGGAGTGACAGCAGGGGTGATGTACGCTTTTATTCAATTCTCGAATCAGTTGTTTAATCCATTAATCGATGTGACGCAAAACTTTGCGATTATTCAAACGTCGATGATTGCAGCAACACGTGTCTTTGAAGTCATCGATAATACAGATTACGAACCTGAACAACTTGGGAAGGTGACTGAGATTAAAGACGGGAAGATTGAGTTTAGAAATGTCACTTTCTCTTATGATGGGAAACGAAATGTACTAAAGAACATTAACTTTGTGGTGAATCCAGGAGAAACCGTTGCATTTGTCGGGTCTACGGGTTCAGGGAAGTCCTCCATCATGAACCTTTTCTTACGGTTTTATGATTTTAAAGAAGGGGAAATCTTGATTGATGAACTTCCAATTCAACACTATTCAAAAGAAGTGCTTCGCGATAAAATCGGACTCGTGCTTCAAGATCCATTCTTATTCCATGGAACGGTTGCTTCTAATATTCGTATGTACCAAGATATCACAGACGAAGACGTAAAGCAGGCGAGCGAATTCGTGGATGCGCATCATTTTATCGAGCAACTGCCACAAGGATATGACAATAAAGTTTCTGAAAAGGGATCAACGTTCTCTAGCGGCGAGCGTCAATTAATCGCCTTTTCACGAACGATTGCGGCAAATCCAAAAATCCTGATTCTGGATGAAGCAACTGCCAATATCGATTCACAAACCGAAGAAGTGATTCAAACGTCTCTTAAGAAGATGAGAAACGGACGAACCACTTTAGCGATTGCGCACCGATTATCGACCATTCAAGATGCCAACCAAATCTTTGTGCTCGATAAAGGAGAAATCGTCGAGAGCGGCACGCATACAGAACTCCTAGAAAAAGAGGGGCTCTACTATAAGATGTATCAACTCCAAGCAGGGATGATGCAAGATTAATATTCATTAGAAAAGACATAGCGAAAAGTCGCTATGTCTTTTTTTGCGAGTGTAACATTTTTGTTACGGTTCATAATTGTTACATCCTAAGTTGGAAAAGTTCAGTTGTATCAAAAATGATACGTATTATTTTTGATACAAAAACAGTCGAAAAATAAGAGGTGTGTCATTTGTGATACGTATCATGCGGATACACATGTATAATCATAAAATTTTAAGAAGAATATAATGGTGTGAAAAAGAGGTGAAAAATGATAGCGTTTTATATTGACACGTTCCAAAATTGATTGTACACTATCAAAGTAGAGGAGGATGATTATGACTAATCCATTACAAGAAGCAAGAAAAGAGCATGTACTAGTGTGCGCTCATAGAGGAACTTGTGGAGCTTCTATTATTCAGAATACTCGACTAGCCTTTAACAACGCATTATTACATGGTGCTGATATTGTCGAACTCGATATCGTTCGTTCAAAAGATGGTGTCTTTTATGGACTACATGATGGTGTCGAAAAGTATATTTTTGGAAAGGAAGTAGATATTAGAGAATTAAACTCTGATGAAATTGATGCGCTTGTAGTGACGAATGAATTCGATAAACCACTTGAAGGCCATGTTGAGAGAGTCGATGTTATCTTAGATTATTTAGCAGAAAAGGATTGCTTTATAAACTTAGATCGTAGCTGGTTTTACTGGGATACGTTCCTTGATTATTTAAAACAACGTCCAGATACAAGTCGTTATATTTTAAAAGCTCCAGCTAAAGCAGAAATTCTAGAAGTTTTAAATGCGGCTGAATTTGAAATCGCTTTTATGCCAATCGTCAAAACTCAAGAAGAGTATCACTTGGTTGAGCAATATGCCAATATCAATACAGTTGCTGTTGAATTAATCTTTAAAACTTTAGAAGCTGAAACAGTCAATCCTAATTTTATGGATGAACTTCATCAAAAAGGATTGTTACTCTGGGCCAATACTTTGACATTAAATAAAGTGTCTAAGTTATGTGGGGACTGTGATGACCATAGAGCTGTTTCAGGAGATTTAGATGGTAGCTTTGGTAAATTACTGGAAATGGGATTTGATATTATTCAAACCGATTGGCCATACTTATTAAGTTCATATATTAAAAATAAACAAAAATAAAGGACTGAATATGAAA
>CALIJD010000018.1 GCA_938017885.1 uncultured Granulicatella sp. | reverse complement strand
AAAATAGCGACGGTTAATAAATTTAGAATACTTGCGATCCAGCCTTGAGTAAATACAATGGTTGTAGAAGACTGATAGAATAAAACATCTAAGGTTGGGGCAATCAACCCAAAGATTGCAATATTCACTGCCGCTTGAACCACGTTAAATCGAATCATATCGTGTTTTGAAAACACTCCTTGTCGAAGGCTACTTCTTCGAATCGCAAATCCAAACGTAAAACCTAACGCAGCTGAACTGATAGCCCAAGAAATCCATAAATGATCTGTATTGAATAAATCAAACAATACATGGCCAGTAAACCCAACAATGGCAGCTGGAAGTGCTCCAGCAACACCCGCAAAGAGCGCAAGGTACCCATATGCCAATTGAATATATACTCCTTCAATCGGTGTTGTAATCGACGTTAAGGTCATTAAAGCAGTCATGATGACAATTCCTAAAATTGTATAAATAACTGTCTTTTGTAATCCGTCTTTCACAATCCTCTCCTCCTCTTAATGCGATGTAGGTTCTTCTCCGATAATTCGAACTTCTGGTTCTAGAGAAACTCCATCTTTTTCTAAAATTACTTTTTGAATGTAGCGAATTAGATCAATATAATCTGTAGCCGTAGCGTTGTCAATGTTCACGATAAATCCAGCATGTTTTTTTGAGACTTGTGCCCCACCAATTTGATATCCTTGTAAGCCAGCGTCTTGAATTAATTTCCCAGTAAAATATCCTTCGGGACGTTTAAAGACGCTTCCACATGAAGGATATTCAAGTGGTTGTTTACTTTGGCGTAAATGTGTTAATTCTGCAATTTTTTCGTCAATCTCTTCTTGATTCCCTTTTTCTAATTGGAATCCCACTTCAATCACTAAATCTCCAGTATTTTGAATGAAACTGTGTCTGTAACTAAACTCTAATTCTTCAGCAGAATAGGTCTTTAAGTGGCCCTCTGGAGTAATTACCTCCACATATTCTACAACTTCACTGACCTCTCCACCATAAGCACCCGCATTCATATAAATGGCTCCACCTACACTTCCTGGAATTCCACATGCAAATTCCAAACCTGTTAAACCATTTTTAGCAG
>CALIJD010000017.1 GCA_938017885.1 uncultured Granulicatella sp. | reverse complement strand
ATTAAAAATTGTTGACGAAGAAGGAAACGATGTGACTCCAGATAAACTAAAAGCAATCCAAAAAGAAAAAGGATTACATAATCGAGGAGAAGAATAAGGACTAGGAGGTTGATGGATTTCAGCCTCTTTTTGTTTTTTACTACACGTGTCTCTAGTAAAATTGAATCCATTTTGCAAGGGGTTACTTTATTTTATTAAAGATTAGAATAACGGTTGCAAAAGAATGTTTGAATTTAGTAAAATGGAGTAGTAAGTTCCTATTAAGGAAAACTATATTTAAGGAGTGATTGTATGTTTGATAAAACCGATCAACTAGCAGTGAATACGATTCGTACACTAAGTATGGATGCCATTCAAGCTGCGAATTCAGGACACCCTGGACTACCAATGGGTGCAGCCCCTATGGCGTATGTACTATGGTCTAAGTATTTAAAAGTAAACCCAAAACGTTCTAATTGGGTGGATCGCGATCGCTTTGTATTATCAGCAGGTCATGGATCTGCAATGTTATATGCTTTATTACATTTATCTGGCTATGACTTATCAATTGAAGATGTGAAAAACTTCCGTCAACTTGGAAGTAAAACACCGGGGCACCCAGAAGTACATGACACAGATGGGGTAGATGCAACTACTGGGCCGCTTGGACAAGGGTTTGCAAACGGCGTTGGGATGGCTATGGCTGAAGCTCATTTAGCTGCAAAATTCAATCGTGAAGGCTACCCAGTTGTGGACCACCATACTTATGTATTATGTGGTGACGGGGACTTAATGGAAGGAATTTCCTATGAAGCAGCGTCACTTGCAGGAACATTGAAATTAAATAAATTAATCGTGTTATACGATTCAAATGACATCTGTTTAGATGGACCATTAAATAAAGTATTTAACGAAGATGTGAAGAAACGCTTCAAAGGATTAGGTTGGAACTATATTCGTGTTGAAGATGGAAACGACTTAGATGAAATTGCAGAAGCTATCGAAGAAGCACAATGCCAAAAAGAAAAGCCAACAATTATTGAAGTGAAAACGGTTATTGGTTACGGTGCTCCAAATCAAGGAACAAATAAAGTGCACGGGGCGCCTTTAGGACCTGATGGCATTGCAGAAGCAAAAGCAAACTACGGATGGGAATATGGACCATTTGAAGTGCCGGAAGAAGTACAACATCGTTTCGATAAATTATTAGTACAAACAGGCGAAAATGACTATAACGAATGGAAAACATTATTCGAAGGCTATAAACAAGCTTATCCAGAACTTGCAAAAGAATTCGAAGACAGTTTTGCAGAAAATATTGAAGTAGACTTAGAAAAAGTATTGCCTTCCTATGAATTTGGTAGCCCAGCAATGGCTTCTCGTGTGACAAGCCAAGCTGCGATTCAAGAATTAGGAAAACATATTCCATTCTTATGGGGTGGATCTGCAGACCTTTCTTCATCAAACAACACAATGAACAAAGCAGATACAGACTTCTCTCAAGAAAATTATGGTGGAAGAAATATTTGGTTTGGGGTTCGTGAATTTGCGATGGGAGCTGCGATGAACGGTATGCTTCTTCATGGTGGTAACCGTGTCTATGGTGGTACATTCTTTGTGTTCGCAGATTACTTAAAAGCAGCAATGCGTGTTGCAGCCATTTCTCACCTACCAGCAATCTATGTGTATACACATGACTCTATCGCAGTAGGGGAAGATGGACCAACGCATGAACCAATCGAACAATTAGCAGCCTTCCGTGCAACGCCAAACTTAAACGTGATTCGTCCTGCTGACGGGAACGAAGTATCTGCTGCATGGAAAGTGGCCGTAGAAACAAAAGACCGTCCATCAGTACTCGTATTCTCACGTCAAAATTTACCAGTTCTTGAACATTCACAGGAATTAGCATACGAAGGTGTGAAACGTGGGGCATATGTAGTAAGTCCTCAAAAATGCGATACACCAGAAGGTATCTTGATTGCGACAGGTTCTGAAGTGGCTCTTGCCATCGAAGCGCAAAAGGTTCTAGCTGAAGAAGGAATTGATGTATCAGTAGTTTCAATGCCATCAATGAACTTATTCGAAGAACAACCAAAAGAATACCGTGAATCAGTATTACCTTGCGATGTTCGTAAACGTGTAGCCGTTGAAATGGGCGCAAGCTTCGGATGGGGACAATATGTTGGCCTTGACGGAGCTACTGTGACGATTGATCGCTTCGGTTTATCAGGTAACGGAAATAAAGTCATGGAAACATTAGGATTCACTGTAGAAAACGTAGTGAATACATTTAAATCTTTATAAAAATAGGTTAAAATGAAGATTGAAAGCCCACAAGTAGTGGACTTTCAATCTTTTTTTATTTTTAGGAGAATGTATGAACGAATTGAAACAAGCGTTTAAGATTAGTTTACCCATCTGTTTTGGGTATCTCTTTTTAGGAATTGCGTTTGCACTTCTGATGTCTCAAGAAGGATTTCCGGCTTGGGCATCCATTTTTTCAAGTATATTGGTATATGCAGGATCCATGCAATTTGCCCTTGTTTCGTTTATGAGCGCAGGGATGAATTTTTTTATGATTGCAGTAATGACTTTATTTATTAATGCCAGAATGTTGTTTTACGGTGTTAGCTTTATTGAAGAATTTAAAAAGTTGGGTTGGAAGGCTTTTTATTTAATCTTTGCCTTATCAGATGAAACCTTTTCTCTGTTAGTAGGGATGAAACAAACGAAGAGGGAAGGCAGTGAACAAGTAATGCTCTATGTTGGGCTCTTGAATCACTTTTATTGGGTTCTTGGAACAGCCATTGGAGTTGTCATCGGCGAATTTCTTCCGTTTTCCAAAAGGGGGATCGACTTTTCAATGACGGCACTTTTTGTCGTGATTCTCGTGAACCAATTGAAAAAGGCTGACCGCTATTTTCCATTTGTGATAGGGGGAGTCAGCGCGATTTTCTGGTTACTTCTTGTTGGAAAACAATATTTCCTCGTGTGCGCTTTAGCCACAACGATGATTGGCTTAATTGCCATTTTTGAACGTGAGAAATTACAAATGAAGGAGGAAGAAAATGAGTAGTACGTATATTTTTCTTGCTCTTGTTACGAGTGGAGTCGTGACCTTTGCGATTCGATTATTTCCGTTTTTAGTACTCCGCAATCAAACGAATTTATCCTCCCGTATGAAGTTTATTTCGGCAGTCTTACCACAAGCTATTATTACGATTCTAGTCGTCTATTGTTTAAAGGATATTTCGTTTATAAGTGCACCATTTGGAATTCCAGATCTCATTGCTGTCGCGATTGTCGTCTTATTGCAATGGTGGAAGGAAAATACATTGCTCAGTATCTTTGTTCCAACTGTCATTTATATGGTGTTATTACAAGTAATGTAAAATTAACATAACTGTTAATTTATGCTACCTAGTGCATGGTTGTATCTAGGTATTTTCTAGCCTTATTTTATGGTAAAATAGAGCTACATTGATTTAGAAAGAGGCACTCTTATGAAATTATTATTTGTTGGCGATGTTGTCGGATCTCTTGGAAGAGAGATGGTCGCACAATACGTCCCAAAATTAAAGAAAAAATATAAACCGCAAATCACTATCATTAATGGGGAAAATGCTGCCCATGGAAAAGGAATTACGGAGAAGATTTATAAAGAGTTATTGCAGGCTGGAGCAGATGTAGTAACGCTTGGGAATCACGCATTCGATAACAAAGCAATTTTTGATTTCATTGAAGATGCCACAAAGATGGTACGACCGCTGAACTATCCAGCAGGAGTTCCAGGAAAAGGAATCGTTTATGTAAAATGTAACGATAAAGAAGTGGCGGTCATTAACTTGCAAGGCCGCGTCTTTATGAATACGCTGGATGATCCTTTTGCAAAAATTACAGAGGCGGTTGACGAAGCTAGAAAGAGAACGCCGATTATCTTTATCGACTTCCACGCCGAAGTAACCAGTGAGAAACAAGCCTTGTCTTGGTACTTAGACGGGAAAGTATCTGCCGTCGTTGGGACACATACGCATGTGCCTACAAACGATGCAAGAGTACTTCCACAAGGAACAGCCTTCCTTTGTGATGTGGGAATGACAGGTCCGTATAACGGAATTCTTGGGATGGAACGAGATATTATTATTACAAAGTTTCTCAATCAATTACCGGCACGATTTGAAGTGGCTGAAGATGATGAAGGTCAGCTAAGTGCTTGTTTAATTGATATTGATGATAAAACGGGAAAAGCGAAATCCATTCAACCGATTCGCATTACTCCAGATGCACCATTTTTTGAATAAAAAGATTAGAAAGAGAGTCAGAAATGCCACAAAAAACGAAACACACACCGATGATGCAGCAGTATTTTTCGATTAAAGAAAAGTATCCTGATTGCTTATTGTTCTATCGACTAGGTGATTTCTATGAATTGTTTTATGATGATGCGATTGAAGCAGCACGACTTCTCGAAATTACACTAACCAGTCGAAATAAAAATGCAGAGGACCCAATTCCAATGTGTGGAGTTCCTCATCATGCAGCCAAAGAATATATTAAAACACTGATTGAACTTGGAAAGAAAGTAGCCATCTGTGAGCAATTGGAAGATCCTAAGCTGACAAAGGGGATGGTGAAGCGAGATGTTGTTCAAGTCTTGACTCCTGGGACGTATACAGAATACCAAGCGCAAAATCAAAACCATTATTTAGTATCGATTTTACCGCTTGTTGGGAAACGATTTGCACTGTCGTATGTGGATGTGTCAACTGGGGAATTAAAAGTGACACAACTCGAAAACTTAGAAGAAGTGCGTAGCGAATGCTCAAGTTTACTATGCCGTGAAGTCGTTCTGGTCGATAGTGATGTAACAGAAGAACTTCGTCATCTGTTTACAAGCATGCAAATCTTGATTTCAACAATTAAAAAAGACCAAATTGAAGCAGAAGACTGTAGAGACATAGTCTTGGAACTAGAAGATAAGGATTCTATCCGATGCGTACAAAATCTATTAAGCTACTTGAAACTCACTCAAAAGAGAAGCTTTTCGCATTTACAAAAGGCCAAAGCGTATCAAAGTGAGTTTTATCTCTCAATGAATTATGAGACAAAACGGAACTTAGAGTTAACAACGACGATTCGTGCTAACCAAAAACATGGCTCGCTGTTCTGGTTTTTAGATGAGACGCAAACAGCTATGGGCGGACGTCTCCTCAAACAATGGCTTGAAAAACCACTTGTATTAGAAGGAGCAATTCAAAAGCGTCATGCACTAGTAGAGACATTAAACCAACATTACTTTGAACGTACAGACTTTATCGAAACATTGAAACGTGTGTACGACTTAGAACGAATTGTTGGGAAAGTGTCCTTTGGAACCGCCAATGCGCGCGACCTATTGCAATTAAAGCAAACGCTTGGTCAAGTGCCAATCTTTAAATCGATTGTAGATAGTTTGGACTCAGAGGAATGGAGTGCTCTTGGAGAAACCTTATTCGATATTCCTGAGCTATACGATTTAATCGACCGTGCGATCGACGAGGATGCGCCGGTGACGATTTCAGATGGAAATATTATTCGTTCAGGGTATAACGCGACACTGGATACGTACCGCGACACGATGAAGCATGGAAAAGAATGGATTGCTGCATTGCAACAACAAGAACGTGAGCAAACCGGCATCAGTTCATTAAAGATTAGTTTCAACAAGGTATTTGGATACTATATCGAAGTGACCAAAACAAATCTATCCAAACTCGATAATAGCCGTTATGAGCGTAAACAAACGCTGGCAAATGCGGAACGTTTTATTACACCTGAATTAAAAGAAAAAGAAACGCTCATTTTAGAAGCGGAAGAAAAATCAAGCGCACTTGAATATCAATTATTCGTTGAAGTGCGTGAACAGGTAAAACACTATACCGCCCAGTTACAACAATTGGCGAAAACTGTCGCAACCATCGACGTCCTGCAAGCCTTCAGTGTGGTGAGCGAACGTTATCACTTAGTGAAACCTACCATTTCGATGAAGAACCGTCGACTTTGGATTGAAGATGGTCGCCATCCGGTCGTTGAAAAGGTCATGGGA
>CALIJD010000016.1 GCA_938017885.1 uncultured Granulicatella sp. | reverse complement strand
TACCGGAACGATATCATAAGAAACCATTAGTAGTTCCAACGATGACTTATACCGGTGACTTAGAAAAAAGATTACGCAAGAAGAAAGTACCTAAATCTTTGCAACACTTTATAGAAGATCATGTAAGAGTAGGAAAACGATTTTTATTATTTGTACCAAGAATTACGCTTCTTAATCCGATAGAAGTAGCACTTAGACGACAGTTTCCAAATTCAAAATTCGAGACGGTTAGTTCTAAAAAAATATATCGTCAAGAGAGAATTGCACAAATGAGAGCAGGGGAGCTCGATTTTCTTGTGACGACAACTATTTTAGAGCGAGGAGTGACTTTTCCAGGAGTCGATGTTAGTGTCGTCAATGCGCACGAAGAGGAATTTTCAAGAGAAGTACTCGTGCAAATCGCAGGACGCGTTGGACGGACCGCAGAATGCCCGACAGGAGAAGTTGTGTATTTTCATAATGGGAAAACAAAAGCGATGGTACAGGCGGTCAGGGAAATCGAAGACTTAAATCAACAAGCGCTTCAAGGGAGGGAGCACGAATGAAATGTTTATGGTGCGGAGAAGAAGTTGACAGGTATCAGCCAATACTTTCGTTTTTACTGGGTGCAAACAGGAAGTGCATTTGCGTCCATTGTGAACATCCTTTTATGGAATTAAAAAATCATCCGACTTGCTTAGAGTGCGGACGATTGATGACGAAAGTCGAAGTTTGCCCGGATTGTCAAAAATGGCATCAAGTAAAAGAAGCAGTTCTTTTAAAGAATATGGCCTTATATGCTTATGACGAGGCGGGGCGAAAGTTTATGGAGTTATTCAAATTTGTGGGAGATACAAGAGTGACGGTGTTGGTCATAAAAGAATTAAGGCAAAAGTTGCTTAAGTATCAAAAGAGTGGCTTTGTTCTTTGCCCATTACCGTCATCAAGTGCGAGTCTAAAAAAGAGGGAGTTCGAGACGATTCCAACTTTATTGAAACAGTGCCAGGTACCTACTGTTTCTCTTTTAGAACACATAGGCAAGGGGAAGAAGCAATCCGAGAAGACAAGGCAGGAACGCTTGCAGTTGAAGCAATCCTTCAAGGCGAAAGAGAGTATGGTGATTCCAAAGAAAGTTTTATTAGTGGATGATGTTTATACGACAGGAGCAACAATCCACCTGGCCGCAAAAGCGCTGAAGGAAATGGGTGTTGAAGAAGTAGAGTCTCTGACATTATTTAGATAAGAATAAAAAGTGTATCATGTACGATAAAAAATAAATCATTAAAACAGCCCAAGCAAAATTCTGCCTGGGCTGTTTGATTTTATTAAGTCATTGTTAGAATCTTGTAGTGACATATTGGTCAAGAGCGAGTAGGGCATTTGCCACATCTTCGGCAGTATAGTCAACAACCATCTGATGAATGGTTTCGCCTTCTTGTGTTGCAAGTGCCCCAATTTTGAGTAAGTCTTCAAAAGGAACAGAATCCAATTTCACTTCTTTAAGTGTAGTTGGTAAGCCAAGTGCTTTGTAGAAAGTGATATATTTATCGAGTTCTTCTTTTGGACGATTTTCTAATACTAGTTGTGTTAATGTACCATAAGCGACTTTTTCACCGTGAGTAAGAGAGTGAATGTCTCCGTGAATTGCAGTGAATCCGTTATGGATGGCATGAGCAGCTGCTAGACCAGCAGATTCAAAACCAATACCACTGAGTAGTGTATTTGCTTCGACAACGGCTTCTAAAGCTGGAGTAACTACTTTGGCATTTGCCGCAGCTACGGCTTGTAGACCATTCTTGAATAAAGTACTTTCGCAAACACGAGCGATGGCTTCTGCTGCAAGAGTGGGTACTTGACCGACCATGGTTCCTCCTTGGGCTTCTATAACTGCACGAGCCTCCACCCAAGTTGCAAGCGCGTCAGCAATTCCAGAGATTAATAATCGAACAGGGGAGTTGGCAATGACTTTTGTATCCACTAAAACTAATTCAGGATTTTTCTTATAGAAACGATAGCGTTCGAACACGCCTTCAGCTGAATAAATAACAGATAAAGCAGAAGTTGGAGCGTCAGTCGAAGCAATCGTTGGTAAAATCGCTACCGGACAATTTGAGTCATCCGCAATCGCTTTAGCTGTATCGATAGATTTACCACCGCCTAAGCCGATAACTACGTTTAGTTGATGTTCCTTTACAACTTCAGCAACGCGACGAACTTCATCATTAGTTGCTTCACCATGGAAGATTTCGCGATGAACAAACGCGCCTTCTTTTACGAGGTTTTCTTCTAGTTCTTTACCGACTAAATCATAAACGATAGGGTCGCAAAGAAGGAGATGTCGATTCCCTAGAGCCAACACGTGAGAAAGACCAGTTTTAAGAACATCTTTCCCTTGAACATAACGAGACGGACTAGCAAATACTTTTTCCATAAGAGTAACTCCTTTATAATTTGTTTACTACTTCACTATATCGTTGAAAACGATTTCTGTCAATGAAGATTCTGTGTTGTTTTAACTAGGGATCTAAGACTTTCGAGAAAGGGATATTGACTGAGGAAGA
>CALIJD010000015.1 GCA_938017885.1 uncultured Granulicatella sp. | reverse complement strand
GTTAGTCGGGAGTAATAGTAATCGTGGGTATTATTATTCGATTGTTATTGAAAATGCAGAAGGCTTATATTTTAGAGAAACAGTCTCAGATTAAACTCAAACAAAAAATCAATAAAGACAGAAAAGCTTACTAAAAAGGGAGATAACTATGTACGCAATCTATAAACAAAAGAAGTATGATGCAGAACTTAGATTAGGAAAAGATGTTACCCTTTATAGTTATGTAAAGGAAGAAGGATTTGAAAATTATGTTGCTCCATGGGGAAGAGAATCAGATGACTTTTTCTCCAAAAAAATGGATATTCATGAATTAGATTATCTTTATAGAATAGATTACGAAATTCAATACAAAGGGCATTTTTATATATTCAAAAATGGTGATTTTACAAAGAGAGCAATTGCAGAAGAAGCATTTTATATATTGTCAGATGATGTTAGTAATCCGAAATTCTTTGAAAATCTAGGATTTACTCAATCTGATAGATTTTATTTTGACAAGAAGATTAGTCGTTCAGATATTGAAGCAATAAAAATCATTGAAAAACCATTGGGAATCTTTAAAGACCAAGGTTTGAAAATTAAAATTATCGAAGGTAAAGCTATAGACGAATTCTTAGCTTCTGTAAAAGATTAAAGAAGACAATGTATGAATCCTAAGTTGATGAGACTTAGGATTTTTTATTTGATTAGAACCACATGGATACTTATTTTTAGTAATATTTAAAAACACGGAATCTTATTTTTGTGAATATGGTATGATTAAAGTGAAGAAGTTAAATTATATAACAAAAAAGGTAGGGATGGGAAAATGAAGAAAAAACTAGCAATTATAGGAACTGTTACGTTGTTAGGTGTAGGAGCTGTTGCGCTGAGTAATCAAGAGTGGCGTGCGAACACAATCTTTGCGACGGCAAGAGATAAGCAATTGGCATGGTTGAAAGAGCATGAAGAAGAGATTGTTGCGTGGGTGCATTCAAGATATCCAAAAGTTGAAACAATCCAATTTGATTGGGCTTCATTACGAGTAGGGCCTGTGAGTAATGGAGTATCAATAAACGGATATAATTTGTCACTTAACGGTACTTTCAATAATATTCCGAAAACAATAATTTTTGTAGATTTTCTCATGGATAATCAAGATAATATTCCGCAAATGTCAAAAATAAGAATGAACCATCCCCCTAAAATCGAAAAGGAAGATGGTGTAGTTTACGATTATGAGTGATTCAAAATTGTTAAACAATAAAAGATAGGAATGGGAAAGAATGAAGAAGAAACTAGCAATCATAGGAACAGTGGCGCTGTTAGGTGTAGGAGCCGTTGCGTTGAGCAGTCTAGAGTGGCGTGCCAATACAATTTTTGCGACCGCAAGAGATAAGCAATTAGCATGGTTGAAAGAGCATGAAAAACAAATTGTAGCATGGGTACATTCAGAGTATCCGAAAATCGAAACAGTCCAGTTTGATTGGAATACACTAGAAGTAGTCCCTGTAAGCAATGGAGTGTCAATATCCTACTATAATTTGTCTATAGAAGGAAAGTTTAATAATATTCCTGAAACAAGAATAACGGTTGATTTTCGCTTAAAGGAAGGAAATGATATACCAGATATGAAACATATATTGACCAACAACAAGCCAGGGATTCTTAAAAACGGGACGTTATATAACTACGAGTGAGTATACGACTCTCGGGAATCAAAAGAGGAGATTATGTATGGGACGTACGACATTAAAATGGGAAGATGTAATCCAGTTTGAGGAAGTAAAAGGCTATGGCCAGCATATTTGGAGAGATGGCGATAAACTTTATTACGTTACTGAAGAAGGAGGAATAGCTCCTAAGCGAGTGGTTTATGAATTGCTGGATGAGTTATTTGCCTTATTAGAGAGCGGGGAACGAACACTGAGAGAAGTGTCTTGGAAGGTTGAACACGATTTTTGGCCACCCACGGAAGAAGAGATAAAGAAAATAAAAAGAGAAAGAGCTACAGAGCGCCCAATCGTACTGATAGCTAATCCGAAAAATCAATTGCTTTTTACAAAAGAAGAATTAAAAGAGTTGATGCCGATTGCGGAGAAGGCTTGGATTGAATCGGAAGGGAAACTGCCAAGTGGATATGTATCGCCAATTTCTGAATAGCATTTATAACATTAAACGGAGGATTATACATGGAACGTAGTCAATTAAAATGGGAAGATGTCATTCAGTTCGAGGAAGTCGAAGGATATGGAAAAGAAGTC
>CALIJD010000014.1 GCA_938017885.1 uncultured Granulicatella sp. | reverse complement strand
ACAAGATCATAACATGGTCTTTATTAACTCAGGCTCTACTGCCTTTTTGTTATTAAATTTTCTGGCTGACGCTAATGTAACAATATTGACCAATAATGGACGTTCAATCTTCAAAAAGCCATCTACGAAAGCATCTATTGTGATTAGTGGTGGAGAAATTTTCGAACAAAAGAAATCTCTTGTAGGGGATTTTGCAATTAACTCATTCTCAAAAGCTAGAGCTGATATTTGCTTCTTAGGGGTCGGTGGAATTAGTAAAAATGGAATTTCAACCTATGCACTTCCAGAGACTGCGGTGAACCGTGTCATTTTAGAACGGACAACAGGACACCGCATTATCGTTACGGAAGGATTTAAAGTGGGGCGTGATTCGAACTTCCATACTGCTGACTGTAATATGATTACTCATTTAATTACAGACCATTCAGCAGATCCTGAAACCATAGCATATTTAAAGAGTATTGGTGTGAAAGTGTTATTTATTTCGTAGTGAAAAGAATGTAGAGGTATAAAATGATTGAATTAGGAGAACGATTAACTCGTGTCGCTAGTTTTGTTCCGAATGGTTCTAAGGTATGCGATGTTGGTAGTGACCATGCGTATTTACCAGTATATTTAATCCAAAATAAAAAGATTACTTCAGCCATTGCTGGAGAAGTGGTAGAAGGTCCGTTCTTATCAGCAAAGCAAACAGTTCGTGATTACCTGATGGAAGACCACATCGAAGTTCGCTTTGGGGACGGACTTAAAATTTTGTCCAAAGAAGACGAAGTTACGGCCGTTACGATTTGTGGAATGGGCGGAGAACTCATTTCTAGGATTCTTGAAGCTGGATACAGTGGTAGTCATCTAAACGGACGTGAAAGACTCATTCTTCAACCAAACGTCGCTGAACGTTTTGTGCGTGAATGGTTAATGAATCATTCTTATCAAATTGTTGAAGAAACGGTTGTTAGTGATAACCATCGCTTGTATGAAATTATCGTTGCAGAACCATCAAATGAACAAGTAGAGTACACAGAATTAGAATTAAAATACGGTCCGATTTTACTAAAAGAATCCTCAGAATTATCTGTTGCAAAATGGAAACGTACGAACCGTAAAAACAAAGAGATTTTGGAACAATTACAAAAGAGTAAGACTCCTCAACATGAAAAAA
>CALIJD010000013.1 GCA_938017885.1 uncultured Granulicatella sp. | reverse complement strand
GCTTAGAAAAAACAAAAGTGGATTTTCTTCGTAGCGCCTCCCATGAGTTAAAAACACCACTTGCTAGTTTAAGAATTATGCTAGAAAACATGAGCCTTAATGTAGGAAAATACAAAGATCGAGATAAATATCTAGTAGCATCCCTTGGCAAAGTGGACCAGTTATCTGTATTAGTTCAAGAGATATTAGAGCTTTCAAAATTACAAGAAAGCACGATGGAAAAGCAATCGATTCAACTAGAAAAAATGATTCCTATATGGAACAAAGAATTTAATATTTTAGCACAAGAAAGAAATTTAATTATTGAAACGGATTTAGAATCTTCAACAATAGAAATGAACCAAATGGCCTTCCAAAAGGTTTGGAATAATTTGATGATTAATGCAATTCGTTATTCGAATGAGGGAGGTGTTATCAAAGTTTCTGCTAAAAATCGTATCTTAAAAATAGAGAATCCTTGTCAACCTTTGACGGAGGAAGAAATAGAGATGGCATATTCATTATTACCATCGATAAGTAATAAAGGAAGTGGTAATGGCGTAGGATTATACATTGTCCATCAATTATTAAAACAAGAAGAAATTAAACATCGCTTTTATGCAACCAAAACAGGTATGTGTTTTGAAATAGAAACAGAATAAAAGCTGTATGGAGGGAGTGTTGTTTATTGAATTAATAAAAAAGCTGTATTATCTCTTATAGGAGATAATACAGCTTTTTTGTAATGGAACAATAATGTTAAAAATAAGTAAATTAGAAAATAATTTCACAAAAACGCTTACATTTAAAGCGTTTTCGTGTATAATAAAGATATCAATAAAAAGATAGGAAGGTTGATATTATGGCAACAATTGATCGTTTCGCTACAGACACTATACGCAAGAGCAATCCGCATCTTTCGCAATTGAAGGCAACTATTGAACCAGCTTTTTATTCGAACAATGCGACTGAAATTCCGACTCTGGCAGAGGCGTATGAATTAGCGTCACATGCACCCAATACAACCGTATTAGATGCATTCGTAGCAAATGCGAAGGATTTAGGATTACCGGAGGATGCCCATATTCTTTCGGTAGTGGATGGGAGTGTCGTTGGACGTACGGCAAAAGCTCGTCGAATTTTAGGAAATAATCCGTCCGAAGATGCAAAGATTATTCCAATTATTCGTGACGAAATTTATAACAGCGCTTTCAAACCGTTTATTAAAGGAACGGCTATTGTAGGTCTGGATGAAGACTTTATGGTAAAAGCGCATATCACGATGCCTAAAGAACATATTAATAACTTATATTCTTGGTTATTGAACTTCCAAATTTTCAATGACCAATATAAGAGACGTTACGATGCATCGAAACAATATGATGAAAATGACATTTTTATTTTCTTTGATTCTACATGGAGACATCCAGATTACCCAGATGGATTAGCGTTCTTTGATACGAAACATAATTGTGCTGCAATTTTAGGAATGAGTTATTTTGGGGAAATTAAAAAGGGTACTTTGACACTTGCATGGGCAACAGCAGCGCGAAATAATTATGTGTCTTGTCATGGTGGTTTGAAAATTTTCCGTAAAGAAGGCGCTTCTTACGTTGCAAGCTTCTTCGGTTTATCTGGATCAGGGAAGTCTACATTAACACACGCAAAACATGACGATAAATACGACATTGAAGTATTACACGACGATGCATTTGTGATTTCGGTAGAAGATGGTTCATCTGTAGCTTTGGAACCTTCTTACTTCGACAAAACAAATGACTATCCAGCAGGTCACAGAGAACAAGATTACTTCGTAACGGTTCAAAACTGTGGTGTGACTCTGGATGAAAATGGCCGTAAAGTATTAGTGACAGAAGATATTCGTAACGGTAACGGACGTACGGTCAAATCTCGTTATTCTACACCAAATCGTGTTGATAAGATTCAAGAACCAATTCAATCTATCTTCTGGATTATGAAAGATGACGCACTACCACCATTAGTAAAAATTACAGATCCACGTCTCGCATCTATTTTAGGATGTACATTAATGACGAAACGTTCGAATGCTGAAAATACAGGAGCTGGGGCAAACTTAGATGCACTTGTTATCGAACCATACGCAAACCCATTCCGTGTATATCCATTAGTAGAAGACTACGATAAATTTAAAGCATTATTTGATAAGAATGTAGATTGCTACATTATCAATACAGGGGATTTCTTAGGTAAGAAAGTGACCAAAGAAGTGTCTCTTGGTGTGATTGAAACAGTAGTCGATGGCAAAGCAGAGTTCGATTTATTCGGTGGACTTCCAGGAATGGAATACTTACCAGTGGAAGGTTATGAAGTTCCTGAAATGAATGGTGAATACGCTGAATTAATTCGTGACCGTATGCAATTCCGTTTAGACTACTTGAAAGCATTTAATGATGCGAATCCAGAACATCAAATTCCAACAGATGCACTAGAAAGTATCAAGACAATCGAACGCTTTATCGACGTATTATAGTGGAAGGAGTGTTCGGTGATGACTCGAAAAATAGGAATTACAGATACAATTTTACGGGATGCCCATCAATCGTTGATGGCAACCCGTATGCGAATTGAAGACATGCTCCCTGTTTTAGATCAACTGGATGAAGCAGGATTTACTTCTTTGGAATGTTGGGGTGGAGCAACGTTTGACTCATGTATTCGTTTCTTAGATGAAGATCCGTGGGACAGACTTCGTACCTTGAAAAAACATTTAAAGAAAACACCGCTACAAATGTTATTGCGCGGACAAAATATTTTGGGATATCGTCACTATGCCGATGATGTTGTAGAAAAATTTGTCGAAAAATCAGCAGAAAACGGAATTGATATTTTCAGAATTTTCGATGCGCTAAATGATGTTCGTAACTTAGAAGCAGCGCTGAATGCAGTGAAAAAAACGGGTAAAGAAGCGCAAATGACAATCTGCTATACGATTAGTGATGCGCATACGATTGACTATTACAAAGAGCTAGCAGCAAAAATGCAAGAAATGGGTGCAGATTCTATCTGTGTAAAAGACATGGCCGGAATCTTGACCCCTGCTAGAGGGATTGAGCTAGTTCGTGCATTAAAAGAAGTGATTACTGTTCCTATCGTCGTGCACACTCACTGCACAAGCGGAATCGCACAACTCACTTATCAAGCAGTGATTGAAGCTGGTGCAGACCGCATTGACACAGCTCTTTCACCACTCAGTGAAGGAACTAGTCAACCGCCTACGGAATCGTTAGTGATTGCACTTCGTGAATTAGGTTATGATATTACTGTCGATTTGGAAAAATTAGAACCAATCGCGGACCACTTCCGAGTAATTAAAGACAAATACATTAAAGATGGAACACTGAATCCCAAAATGTTAACACCGGACCCACGTGCGCTGTTATATCAAGTGCCCGGCGGAATGTTATCAAATATGTATTCTCAATTAACTCAAGCAGGTGCAACGGATAAATATGAAGAGGTATTAAAAGAAGTGCCTAAAGTAAGAGCAGACCTTGGATATCCACCACTAGTAACGCCAATGAGCCAGATGGTGGGAACGCAAGCAACGATGAATGTTCTTACAGGCCAACGCTACAAAGTGGTTTCAAACGAAGTAAAAGCCTATTTGCTTGGTTCTTATGGTCAATCACCAGTACCAATTCAAGAAAGCTTCAGAAAATCTATCATTGGTGATCAAGAAGTCATTACAGATCGACCAGCGAACCACTTGCCACCTGAATTCGAAACACTTAAAGCGGAGCTCGGAGATTTAGCAAGAAGTGACGAAGATGTCTTAACTTACGCACTCTTCCCTAAAGTTGGTAAAGAATTCTTGCTCAAGAAGAATGGACAATGGCAAAAACCATCAGAAGTCGTGAAAATTTTCGCGTCGGTAAAGTGAGGAGAGAGTTATGCAATTAAGTTTATTAGAAATCTTATGGATTACAATTGTTTCAATGGGAATTGTGTTTGTGATGTTGACGATTCTAATGTTCCTCATGCAAGGAAGCTCTAAAATTATTCAAATGTTGGAAGCAAAGAGCCATCCTACAGCTGGTTTGGTAGGGAATCCAGTAAATCTGGCGCCCGAAACACCAAAAGATAATGGAACACTATTTGAAACGAATAAACTTGCCCGAGTTGCCGCATTAGTCGCTTTAACCAAAGCAAGTGCGGATGTACCAGATAAGCACTTTGAGATTGTATCGATTGAAAAGAAGGTGGACTAAATGAAAAAATATGAAGTAGAAGTAAATGGTGAAACATTTATCGTCTCACTAAAAGAAATTTCAAATGAAGAAGCAGCACAAAAATTAGCGGTTGTTCCAGCTCCTGCACCTAGTGCTCCAATGGAAGAAAAGAAAGCTGATCCAGCTCCAACAGGAGACGGTGAAGTAGTGCCAGCTCCAATGGCAGGGATTGTATTATCGGTCAATAAAAATGTCGGTGATGCAGTGAAAAAAGGAGATATACTTGTGATTTTAGAAGCCATGAAGATGGAAAATGAAATCCTTGCTCCGGCTGATGGTGTTGTGAAAGCAATTCATGTGTCAAGTAATGAATCTGTCGAATCGAACCAACCACTCTTAACGATTTAGGAGGCGATGGTTTATGGAAGTCATTCAACAGTTGATTGAAACGAGCGGGCTCTATAACCTAACGATTCAAAATGTCATTATGTTAATTATTGCCTGCGTGTTTCTATATCTAGGGATTAAACGAGGGTATGAGCCATACTTAATGGTTCCGATTGCTTTCGGGATGCTCCTTGTAAACTTACCTTTAGCTGGATTAATGGATGCCCCTACAGAAAATGGCCCTGGTGGACTCTTGTATTACTTATATCAAGGAACAAACCTTGGTATTTATCCGCCGTTGATTTTCCTTTGTTTAGGTGCGTCAACCGACTTTGGACCGCTACTAGCTAATCCAAAAACAATCTTACTTGGTGGGGCAGCTCAATTCGGTATTTTCGTTGCATTCTTCCTTTCAGTAATGTGGGGAATGACACCGCAAGAAGCTGCTTCGGTAGGAATTATCGGGGGTGCGGATGGACCAACAGCCTTGTTCTTAACAACAAGACTTGCACCGCACTTATTACCAGCAATCGCCTTAGCAGCATACTCGTATATGGCGCTTGTGCCAATTATTCAACCGCCAATTATCCGTGCGCTCACAACGAAGAAAGAACGTCTTGTGAAGATGACAGAAAACCGTAAAGTGAGTGAAACGGAAAAAATTCTTTTCCCAATCATCGTTACGATTTTCGTCAGCTTATTAGTACCAAGTGCAACACCATTAGTAGGGTGCTTAATGCTCGGTAACTTAATTAAAGAAATTAAGGTAGTACCAAACATTACTAAAGTTCT
>CALIJD010000012.1 GCA_938017885.1 uncultured Granulicatella sp. | reverse complement strand
TTGAACTCTTTATCTCCTTTAAAAACTATCTGTCAAAATAGCAAACTTAAGCTAAATAAAACTTCTCAAAAAAATCTGTTTTTTTCAGGCTCTTTCTGTTGACTATTACTAAACTTAATGTATAATACTCTTTGTGTTAGTAAACAAATAGTTTAAAAGGAGAAGACAATGGAAATCGGACATCAACTGCGTGCCTTGCGAATTCAAAAGGGGCTAACGCAAGAAGAGTTAGCGGAGAGAACAGATTTGTCAAAAGGATATATTTCGCAATTAGAAAATGATTTGAGCTCGCCATCCATGGATACATTCTTTGATATTTTAGAAGTATTAGGATGTCCTGCTGCAGATTTTTTTGATGAAGGTCCTGAAGAAGCACTCACGATTTACCGTGAGGAAGATATGACGATGATGGAAGATGCTAAACACCATACTACGGTGACATGGCTCAACCCAGATTCGAATGAGCATGAGATGGAACCCGTGATTCTGGAGTTTCAAGTTGGGGGAGCGTATAAAACATTCCAACCTTCACTGTCAGAGACATTTGGGTATGTACTTGAAGGTTCCATTCAAGTCAAAGTCGGAAAACAAGTCGAAATAGTTTCTAAGGGAGAATCGTTCTATTTCGAGGCGAAAGCCAAACATCAAATTAGTAATGCCGGTAAAACGACTTCTAAAGTGTTAGTCGTGGCAACAGATTCCTATTTATAATAAAGAAAGTTAGGTGCTAGCAATGTCAAACAATACCATTATCTCATTTGAGAATGTGAACAAATTTTATGAGGATACTCATGTATTAAAAAATATTAATTTCGAAATCGAAAAAGGAAAATTCTATACATTACTAGGGCCTTCAGGATGCGGTAAAACAACTATTTTACGTATCATTGCTGGATTTACAGATGTATCAAACGGAAAAGTGACTTTAAACGGGGAAGACGTTACTAACCTTCCACCAAATAAGCGTAAAGTGAACACTGTTTTCCAAGACTACGCATTATTCCCACATATGAATGTGTTCGAAAATATCGCGTTCGGCTTACGTTTAAAGAAAACACCAGAAAATATCATTAAAGAAAAAGTAGCAGATGCTTTAAAAATGGTGCAATTATCAGGATATGAAAACCGTGAAATCTCACAAATGTCTGGTGGACAACAACAACGTGTGGCTATCGCCCGAGCGCTTGTCAATGAACCAGAAGTGCTACTACTCGATGAACCATTATCAGCGTTAGACTTAAAACTTCGTACAGACATGCAATATGAACTTCGTGAATTGCAACAACGTCTAGGCATCACATTTATCTTCGTAACGCATGACCAAGAGGAAGCGTTAGCGATGAGTGATGAAATCTTCGTAATGAGTAAAGGGGAAGTCATTCAATCAGGAACGCCAGTAGATATTTACGATGAGCCAATCAACCGCTTCGTTGCGGACTTCATTGGTGAAAGTAATATCGTTGATGGAATCATGAAGGAAGACTATCTTGTAGAATTCGTTGGAAAAGAATTTGAGTGTGCCGATGCCGGAATGCGTCCAAACGAAAAGGTTGAAATCGTGATTCGCCCAGAAGATTTAGCGTTAACGACGATTGAAAAAGGAAAATTAACCGTTGAAGTAGATACTCAGTTATTCCGTGGGGTTCACTACGAAATCATCTGCTATGACGAAAATGGCAATGAATGGATGATTCACTCCACTCGTAAAGCAGAAGTAGGATCTAAAGTGGGCTTATACTTCGAACCACAAGACATCCACGTAATGCGTTTTGGAGAAAGTGAAGAAGACTTCGATGCTCGTCTAGAAAGCTACGAAGACGAGGTAGAAGAAAATGACTAAACAATCCCGTTTCTTATTTTCCATTCCATACTTTATTTGGTTGTTATTATTCGTAGTAACACCACTTGGAATGATTTTTTATAAATCATTTTTCGACATCAATGGACAAGTAACTGTTGGAAATTACACGAACTATTTTGCGTCAGGGAACTATTTAGAAATGACCTTCAATTCTGTTTGGTATGCATTTCTAGTCACTCTAGTGACATTGCTAATTAGTTATCCAACAGCGCTATTCCTTAGTCGTACAAAACATAAACAATTATGGCTCTTATTAATTATTTTGCCAACATGGGTTAACCTCTTATTAAAAGCCTATGCATTTATTGGAATCTTTAGTCAAACAGGAACGGTTAACCAATTCCTTTCCTTATTTGGAATTGCACCACAAGAATTCTTGTTTACAGACTTCAGTTTCTTAACAGTAGCAGCGTATATCGAGTTACCATTTATGATTTTGCCAATCTTCAACTCTATTGAAGAATTACCAGGCTCTCTGATTGCGGCAAGCCGTGACTTAGGAGCGACAAAATGGGATACCTTTAGACGTGTTATCTTCCCATTAACAATGAATGGGGTTCGTAGTGGAGTACAAGCGGTATTTATTCCATCGCTCTCACTCTTCATGTTGACTCGTTTAATTGGAGGAAACCGCGTCATTACACTGGGTACAGCCGTTGAGCAACACTTCCTCGTAACGCAAAACTGGGGAATGGGTTCAACCATTGGCGTGGTATTAATCGTAGCGATGATTATTTTAATGTTTGTTACAAGAGATCGTAAAAAAGGAGGCGTATCTGAATGAAATTAGAAAATAATAACAAATGGAGTAATCTCTACTTAGTGTTTGTATTTGTCGTCTTATATGCTCCTATTTTTTACTTGATTTTTTACTCCTTTAACAGTGCTGGAAGCATGAATGGTTTTGAAGAGTTCACTTTCAAGCATTATGAAGCAGTTCTAGCAGATACGCGTTTAATCGGGATTGTGCTTGATACACTGATTCTTGCACTATTATCATCACTCATAGCGACTGTGATTGGAACACTTGGAGCGATCATGATTCATTACATCCGTTCCAACCATCGTAAGCAGGTCCTATTAGGATTTAACAATATTTTGATGGTGTCGCCAGACGTTATCATCGGGGCAAGTTTATTGATTCTATTCACAGTTGTAGGATTTAAACTCGGCTTCATGTCTGTATTACTTGCGCATATCGCATTTAATATTCCAATTGTCGTGTTAATGGTTTTACCAAAATTATCTGAAATGAATCCATCAATGATTACAGCGGCTCGTGACTTAGGAGCAACCAGTTCTCAAGTGTTAACACTCATCGTGTTGCCATCGATTGCACCAGGAATTCTAAGTGGATTCTTTATGGCCTTTACGTATTCGCTAGATGACTTTGCGGTGACATTCTTCGTAACGGGGAATGGATTCTCAACGATTGCTGTTAAAATCTACTCACGTGCGCGTCAAGGGATTAGTTTAGAAATCAATGCTTTAAGTACATTGATGTTCCTATTCTCATTATCTCTTGTAATTGGATATTACTTCATTCAAAAGTTCCAACAAAAACGATTAAATGGGAAAAATGCAGAGAGTGACTTATTGAAAGGAGTCACATTATGAAGCGACTAACGATTTTAATCGGGGCGATTTTAGTTTCTTGCCTAGTGCTGTTTGGAGTTCGTAAAAACTTTGAAACGGCAACAGCTGGTAGCCCCGAAACAATTATCGTTTATAACTGGGGAGACTATATTGATCCAGAGTTGATTGCTCAATTCGAAGAGGAAACGGGATATAAAGTCATCTATGAAACCTTTGATTCGAACGAAGCCATGTTAACCAAGATTAAGCAAGGCGGAACGAATTATGATGTCGCTATTCCAAGTGAATATACGATTCATAAAATGGTCCAAGAAAATCTATTAGAGAAATTAGACTATTCGAAAATAAAAGGCATCGAACATATTGATCCACGTTTCCTTCATCAGTCTTTTGACCCTGAAAATTCGTATAGTATTCCTTATTTCTGGGGAACTCTAGGAATTGTATACAATAAAAATGTCTATCCCGAAGGAACTATTAGTGAGTGGAGAGATTTATGGAAGGAAGAATTTAAAGATTCGATCTTATTCATTGATGGCGCTCGTGAAATGATGGGAATCGCGCTACAAACACAAGGGTACTCCTTAAACGAAAAAGATGAAACCATTGTGAAAGATGCAGGTAAGTTCTTGAAGACTTTAATGCCAAATGCGAAAGCCATTATTGCGGACGAAATGAAGACATATATGATTCAAGAAGAAGCAAATATTGCGGTGACGTTCTCAGGAGAGGCATCAAAAATGATGAGCGAAAACGAAGACCTTGCCTATGTAGTTCCAAGCGAAGGAACGAATTTATGGTTTGATAATATTGTCATTCCAAAAACAGTGGGCAATAAGGAAGGCGCTTATGCGTTTATCAACTTCTTGTTGCGTCCAGAGGTGGCGGCTCAAAATGCGAAGTATGTAGGATATGCCACTCCAAATAAAGATGCGCTAGCATTATTACCGGAAGATATTACTTCGGATGAGAGTTTTTATCCGACAGAAGAGGCGATGAGTAAGATGGAGGTTTACGAAAACTTAGGAACCGACCTATTAGGCCTTTACAACGATCTCTTCTTAGAAGCCAAAATCTTTAGAAACTAAGAAAAGTCGAGACACGCTCTCGACTTTTTTTGTGCAAAAAAATGAATAAAGGAAGTTCGTTCCTTTGAAATTCGGGCGCAGAGAAATAAGTTCAGAACATCAAATGAATTATAAAAACTACGACCTCCTCGGATATCTTTATGATAGTGATAATAGCTGTACCGGTGTGAGCCTTACGTCTCATCACCTATCGAGCCTCAAGTTTGTCTTTATCAATTAATAAACTTTATTGATTTTGACGCAGTAGACAAATAGATTGACCGTTACTGGCAAGCAGTTTGGTCAATCCTATTTGTCCTTGCGGGGGTAAGACGACGAAGAAACAGAAGTGCATTGTTTCTTCTGTCTTACTCCCATTTCACATCGATTACACTCGCTATTATTACTATCATAGAATCCGTGGAGTTCTTCGTTTTTATTAATACATTGATGAATTGATTATTTTAAGAGGCCGAATTTCCAAGTAACGAAGATTTTTTTGAAAAAGGGAGAGTGTGCAAACTTTTAGAGTTCTGTTTCTGAAAAGAGGTGTTGGAAAGGCTAATAGGTCTTAGGGACGGCTAGGGGAACCGGGGAAGTGCTGGGAAGGGTGCTAGGATAATGATTGTGCCAACAAAAAAGCCCTCGTCCAAATAGACGAGGGCTTAGGTTAGTTTGTGTAATAAAGATTTGTGCCGGCGAATTTTGGTTCGCTAGTGACCATAACTCCGAGGTTTCGGAAGGTTTCTTCGTCGGCTTTTTGCAAGATGACGGTGCTATGAGCTTGTAAGTTGCGTAAGTTTTGTAATTGATTTTTTGCAGCTTCTGCAGCAGGGTTAGTTACAGCAGAAATGCTTAATGCAATGAGAACTTCCTTACTGTCTAGCGAACGGCGTTGGTGTTTGAGGATGTCTTGTCCTAGTTGTCCAATGGCGTTTAAAATTACTGGAGGTAGGAGATGGATAGAGTCTCCGATTTCTGCAAGCTCTTTAATACAGTTGAGTAAGCAAGCAGCGCTAGCCGTCATTGTGTCTGTTTGTCTACCTGTAATAATTTTTCCAGTTGTTAATTGGAGTGAAACGACAGGAGTGTGGACTTCTTTCTCTTTTTCAAGGGCAACAGCTACGACTGGTCGATCCTTTGCAGAAAGGCCACATTCTTCCATAATATATTTACCACGCTGAGCCGCTTCTAAAGTTCCAATACCACGTTTGTAGTCACATTGACCTGCATAGTAACGGCGGATGATTTCTTGATTAGAAGCTTCGCGAACGACTTCATCGTCAGTGATAGCAAATCCAACGCGATTCACGCCCATATCTGTTGGAGAGTTGTAAGGGATTGGAGCGTCACCATAAATCTTTGTCAGAATACGACGTAAGAGAGGGAATGCTTCAATGTCTCGGTTGTAGTTCACCGTTGTTTCTCCGTAATGCGCAAGGTGGAAAGTGTCAATCATATTCACATCTTCTAAGTCGGCAGTAGCTGCTTCATACGCCACGTTAACAGGGTGGTTGAGCGGTAAATTCCATACAGGGAAGGTTTCAAATTTAGAGTATCCTGCACGGCGACCGCGTTTGGTTTCGTGATAAAGCTGGCTTAAGCAAGTTGCTAGTTTTCCACTGTTAGCACCAGGAGCTGTTACGACAACAAGAGGACGTGATGTTTCGATAAATTCATTTGCACCATATCCTGCGTCACTCACGATGGTTTCCACGTCCATTGGATACCCTTCTGTGTAGCCATGCGTATACACTTTGATCCCACGTCGCTCAAGGGAGTTTTTAAATTGAGTAGCAGCAGGTTGCCCTGTATATCGTGTGATGAGGACACTATTGATTTTGAGGTCCCAATAGTGTAGGTCGTCCATTAAGCGTAGAACATCTTGATCATAAGTGATTCCAAGGTCACCGCGAATCTTGTTTTGTTCAATATCACCAGCGTATACACAGATGATAATCTCTGCTTTGTCTCTTAGACGGTGGAGTAATTTGATTTTTCCGTCTGGGTCAAATCCAGGTAATACTCGCATTGCATGGAAATCACCAATTAGTTTGCCACCAAATTCCAAATATAATTTGTCATAAGCGTTCACTCGTTGAAGAATAAACTGACTTTGTTCTTCTAGATATTTCTCACTATCAAATCCTAATTTCATACGACAACCCCCTTCAATTCATTTCAGTAGTATAGCATAAAAAGGAGGGAAAATTCTATAGTAAATCAGCAAAAAAAGCCTATAGGAAAAAGAGTTGCAAGTGGTATAAGGGCAGAGTAGAATAGTATTGGACTCACTCAAATTAATGGAGGACGATTCAATGAAAAATATGATGGATTATGTACAAGAGTTTGGAAAGGAAACGTTTGATGAGAGACCTTTCTCTGAAATTGACGCCCTTGTATTAACAGAATTAGGATATTCACCTCTAGAAGAAATCGTTTCTTCAGATATGAGTGGAAAAGAATTTTCAACGGTTGAAGAGATTGCTCACTATATGGGGGAAAATGCGGAGAGATTATTGAGAGATAATCCGATGATGATTACGCAAGAAAGAGTCGATTTAACGCAGGAAATTGGAAAAGCGAAACGATATCAATCCCTTAAGTTTTTTGGGATGAAGAGCGAAGTGGACTCAGACATTACGAAACAATTCGCTGCATTTACAGTGGAAATCAAGCCCAAGGTGCGCATCGTGATTTACCGTGGAACAGATGAAACGCTGATTGGTTGGAAAGAGGACTTTATGATGACGTATTCTCCAATTATTCCAGCACATAAAGATGCTAAGGAATATTTGGAACAACAGGCGAAGGTGTTCGACGGGGAAATCCTTTTGTCAGGACATTCAAAAGGAGGAAATCTAGCCTTATACGCTGCCTCTACCCAAGAGAAAGAAGTTCAATCGAGATTAGGGAAAATCTTCTGTTTTGATTCTCCAGGATTACACCGTTCAATTTTAGAAACGGAAGGCTATCATGCAGTGGTTCCGTTAGCGATGCGTTACATTCCTCAAGATGCGTTGGTAGGATTGCTTTTGGAATCTGAAATTCCTTATGTCATCGTTAAAAGTAATGCCTTTGCTGCTCTTCAACATAGCGCTTTGACGTGGGAAATTGAAAATGGACAATTTGTAACGATGGATCAGCTGACAAAAAACAGTCAATTAAATGACCAAACGTTTAAAAAATGGACTGAAGAAGTGAGTGATGAAGAACTAGAACTGTTCTGGGACGTGTTCTTCGAGCTTCTTTTTACGATTGGTTTAGATACGATTAATGATGTATTTGGCAAATTTATGCATTATGTTCAGGAGTTCTTCAAAGCTGCAGGGCAAATGGATGAAGAAAAACGTGAACTACTCACTCGAGTAGCATTGCTGTTACTACAGACTCGCTTCGATGTATGGAGAGCTTCCATTAGTTTTGCGGATACATTTAACGTCGAATTTCCAAGCTGGGATGATATTTTAACGAGCATTCATTGGAAAAAAGAAGGGATTTCAATTACATATCAAGCAAGCCAGGAGAATGAAGAGATTCGAGAATACTATCAACAGCGACACGAACAAAAGAAACACGAAGAAAAATAAATTAAGCTATAGGATTACTTCGAATCTTAACATGAATTTCTTTCTTCGTACTTCCGATTGTTAAAAAGAAAAAAGAGAGTTGCTCAAAATTCACTTATAAGTGAATTTTGGGCAGCTCTCTTTGTTTCTATTATTTTTCGCGTTCAATGGCGATGGCAACACCCATGCCGCCGCCCACACAAAGTGAAGCAACGCCGAGTTTACCATCTAGTTGTTCGAGAGCATTCATCAGTGTGACCACAATACGGGTACCAGAAGCACCGATTGGATGACCTAGTGCAATCGCCCCACCAAATGGATTTACTTTTTCAGTTGGGATTTTCAAGTCTTTAATGACGGCCATGCTTTGTGCTGCAAAGGCTTCGTTCAGTTCGAAGATATCCACTTTTTCAAGCGGGATACGGGTGCGTGCTACTAATTTCTCGATAGCTGGAACAGGTCCAATCCCCATGATTGCAGGATCTACACCTGCTTCTGCATATCCTTTTAGAGTTGCTAGAATAGGTAGATTCAATTCTTTGGCATATTCGCGAGTTGTCATGATGACACAAGCGGCTCCATCATTGATTCCTGAAGAGTTTCCAGCAGTAACCACTCCGTCTTTTTTGAAGGCGGGTTTTAATCCAGAAAGACTTTCCAGTGTTGTGTTTGCACGGATGAATTCATCGCTAGCTTTAAAGTCGTTAGATTTTGTCTTACGATTGAAGACTGCGACTGGAGTAATTTCCTTCTCGAAATGTCCCTCTTCTTGAGCTTTAGCAGCTTTTTGTTGAGAAGATAGGGCAAAAGCATCGAGTTCTTCACGTGTAAATCCGTATTTTTCAACGATATTTTCAGCTGTAATCCCCATTGCATCCGTTGAGTAGGCATCCGTTAACCCATCATTGAATAATGAATCGACTAAAGTAACTGGTCCGTTTTTTGGAGCAAACCGTTGTTGTAATAAATGAGGTGCTAAACTCATATTTTCCATACCGCCCGCTAAGACGATTTTAGCATCTCCTAGTCGAAGGGATTGTGCTGCAAGAATAATGGCTTTTAATCCAGAACCACAAACTTCATTGACCGTTAAGGCTGTACTAGAATGGAGTAGACCTGCTTTTAATCCTACTTGTCGAGCAGGGTTTTGGCCAAGTCCAGCTTGTAAAACATTTCCGAAAATCACTGTATCAATTTGGTCTGGAGATAATTTGGCTTTTTGGATAGCGGATTTTGCTACCGATGTTCCTAATTCAATCGCAGAGGTTGTAGCAAATTGACCTCCGAATTTACCAATGGCAGTCCGTGTGGCGCTGACAATGACAATATCATTTCCGTTCATATCTTTGATTCCTTTCTATAGTAGATTCACTTTCATCTCCACTATTTTATAAGATTTTGCCTCTAAAACCTAATTTTTAAACGTTCTAAATAGTAAAGAATTGTTTAAATTATAGAACAAATAGTAAATTCAATTGTCCAGACGGCAATTTTTTGCTAGTATAGTTGTTGCTAAGATAGAACAAGAAGCCCAACATGTGGTTAGGGCTTTTTCGTAAAGGAGAACAACAATGAATATAGGAATAGATAAGATTGGCTTTTTTGTGCCACCGACTGCACTAGATATGGAAACATTGGCAGTTGCTCGTGGAGTAGAGCCAGCTAAATACACGATTGGCATTGGACAGTCTACAATGGCAGTAGCTCCAGTCACACAAGATATCGTGACTTTAGCCGCAAATGCAGCTTTATCGATTATTGATGATGCTGACCGCGAATCTATTGATATGATTTTATTTGGAACAGAAACAGGAATTGATCAATCAAAATCAGCTGCAGTCTATATGCAACGAATGTTAGGGTTATCTAACCGTGTTCGAAGTGTAGAATTAAAGCACGCTTGTTATGGGGCAACAGCAGCCCTTCAATTAGCTAAAGGGCATATTGCATTAAACCCTTCATCAAAAGTATTGGTCATTGCTAGTGATATCGCTAAATATGGATTGAATTCAGGTGGAGAACCTACTCAAGGAGCTGGTGCGGTAGCCATGGTTGTTTCTGAGTCACCACGTTTATTAGTTTTAGACAATGAAACAAGCTTGTTTACGGATGACGTAATGGACTTTTGGAGACCAAACTATGAAGCCTATCCATTAGTAGATGGTCAATTTTCAAATGAACAATACATCCGTTTCTTCTCTGAAGTGTGGAAGAACTATCAAGAAAAGACTCATTGCGAGTTTTCGGACTTCGAGGCCATTTGCTTCCACTTACCGTATACGAAGATGGGGATGAAAGCTTTCAAACCGTTCTTAGAAGAAATGAGCGAAGAAGAAAGAGAACGTTTCACGGCAAGATACCAAGAAGCGTCTATTTATAACCGCCATGTCGGAAATATTTATACAGGATCATTATTCCTAAGTTTTATTTCGTTATTAGAAAACAGTTCTGTACTAGTAGCTGGAGACTGCATCGGATTCTTTAGCTATGGTTCAGGAGCAGTTGGGGAATTTTTTGCTGGGGAATTAGTTGAAGGGTTCGAAAATCAATTGCATATTGCGGAACATAAGGCTTTGCTTGAAAACCGTAAAATGTTAACCGTTGAAGAATACGAAGAAATCTTTATGGAAGTTGTCGATTCTAGCGGTGAACAAACTTTCACACGTGAAGACAATAGCCCAGTGACACTCACAGGAGTTAAAAATCACGAAAGACAATATACTATAAAATAATCAAACAACCGACCGTAGCCTCCAAGGTTACGGTTTTTTATTGAGTGCAAGACTGCAAAAATAAAAATGTAGCATATATGCTACAGTAGCATATATGTTACATTTCGAATTTTAAAATTAAAAGTAAACTATAAATGTTGAAATGATGAGGTTTTTAGCGGTATATTCAACAGACCCGTTTTAGGTCGATTGCGCAAATTCGGAAGTTTGTAGTATATTTTCCGAGAAAAAATCAAAAAATTTTTTTCAGTTGCTTCCCACTTCGAATCACCAAAAATCTTCAGAAATACCGGTGGGATGCACTTTCTAACACTTCGCACAGTATCTTTTTAAATGAGTAGTGAAACACTTTATTTCATTTTTTTATAAGGAGGTTGAATAAAATACACAAAAAGTGATACCGAAGAAAGTTGCGGATTTTATAATCGCAGTAACAGGGGGTTGCATCGAATGTGAATTAGGCGGAGTAGGGACTTGTCCCGTACTCCGAGTTTGAAGCTTCGAAGGTGCAAGACCAAGGCTT
>CALIJD010000011.1 GCA_938017885.1 uncultured Granulicatella sp. | reverse complement strand
TGAGAAAACCGGTGAAGCGTGGATTATTAGCGCGCATCCCAATGGAATTTCAACCATCAAAAGCCCTGCTGAATTCACAGGACTAGGCTTAGATGAACTCTATAAAACACATCCAGAACTCTTTAATGGGCAACAATTGGCAAGCTTCCCTCTTCTCATTAAGTTGCTAGATGCTAGTGATGACTTATCCATTCAAGTGCATCCTGATGACGAATATGCGCTAGAACATGAAGGCGAATATGGGAAAAATGAATGTTGGTACGTGGTTCAAGCAGAGCCAGGCGCAAAAATTGTATACGGACATACAGCAATGACTCCTGAAGAATTTGCAGAGAAAATCGACAATGAAGCTTGGAGCGAACTATTCACTGAAGTACCTGTTAAGCCTGGAGACTTCTTCGATGTTCCAAGCGGAACGATTCACGCCATTGGTGGTGGCATTGTCATTCTTGAAACGCAACAAAATTCAGATACAACTTACCGAGTCTATGACTATAACCGTACTGACGATGCTGGAAATCCTCGTCCGCTTCATATTCGACAAACAAAAGACGTCACAACGATTCCGCACAGTGTCCCAACGACGAACCAACAAGTTGTGACAACGGAGACTGGAACAAGGACGACTTTTGTAGAAAATAAATTCTTTACCGTTTGGAAATACGATATCGATGGTGACTACAGTGATGCACTCTCTTCTACTTATCACCTTGTGACGGTACTAGACGGAAAAGGTACACTCACAGTCGATGGAACACAGTACCCAATCAAAAAAGCAGATTCCTTTATTCTCCCTTCCGGAACACCTAAGCTTCAAATCAACGGATCTGTACAACTGATTGTATCTCAATCAAACCAATAAAAACGCAAAAAGGTCAGCAAGGATTTCCTTGCTGACCTTTATTTTTATGCATTCAATTGTTTTGTAATGTCTACGATTTCGTCGATTAATCCACCGATTGTTTCAATCGTATCTTTCAGCGGTGCATCTGTTGAAACATCCACTCCTGCTGCTTTAGCAAGCTCTTCTGCACTCTTTGTTCCGCCCATCTTCAAGACTTCCACCCAAGTGTTTGCGACACTTGAATCTTTTTGAATCATCTTCGCCACTTGTGTACCGATGGTTAAACCAGCTGAGTAAGTGTAAGAATAAAGCCCCATGTAATAGTGCGGTTGACGCATCCAGGTTAACTCTGCCCCTTCAGTAAGAACCACTTCTGGTCCCCAGAATTTTGCAAGAGTTTCTCTAAATAAATCGTTTAACGTATCTGCGTCTAAACTCTTACCTGCATCCACTAAGCGGTATACTTCGCGTTGGAAGTACGCTTCTAATAAGTGCGTCACAAAGTTGTGGTAGTAAGTTTTTGCGACCATTTGAGAAATAATCCAACGTTTCATACGTAGGTCATCTCCTGCTTTATTCTTTAAGTAGAATTCCACAAGTAACTCATTTGTTGTAGATGGTGCTTCGACAAAGTACATACTTGGACGACCATCTAGAATATTTTGGTGTTTATACGCTAATTGGAAGTGTCCTGCGTGTCCTAATTCATGCGCTAGCGTCATGCAGTCATTCATATCTTCTGTAAAGAACATTAAGATAAATGAATTTGCCCCATAAGGTGATGAACAGAACGCACCTGTTCGTTTACCAATTGTTTCAGCGTAGTCAATCCAACGGTTATCAAAGGCTTCCTTCATAATCTTGAGGTAACCTTCCCCTAATGGTTCTAATCCTTCTAAGATGTATTGTTTTGCTTCGTCATATGTTACTTTGGCTGCATATGTTGGATCCACTTCTAGTTTCAAGTCTTCATAGCGTACTTCGTCTAATTGATAGATTTCTTTCAATAGACGTGCGAATTTACGCATATGTGGCGCTAATTTTTCCATGATGACATCGATTTGACGGTCGTATAATTCACGAGACACTTTTTGGCGGTCTAATAAATAATCAATCACTGAATCGAAGCCACGCAAAGTTGCCATTGTTTTTTCTTTTTGAATTTGTGTGTTATACGCTGAAGCTGTACTGTGTTGGTATTTGCGTAATGTGTCGCTAAATACTTTGAACGCTTCACGACGAATCGCTGTATTTGGTTCAGATTGCATACGGCCTTCAAAGCTGTTGTATGTCATCGGAATCACTTGTCCGTCTGCTTCCACGTCTGCAAAATGCATATCTTTGAATTTAATATCGTTGTACGCTTGGTAACCTGCATCTAATGTATTTCCTAAAGCGGCTAGAGTTGCTTCCACGTCTTTTGATAATAAATGTTTCTTATCTTCTAAGAGACGTTCGATATATAAGGCATCTTCTTTATTCGCGAGTGCTTCTTCTAAGACGGCATCGTCCAATTGGCTCAATTCAGATTCGAAGAAACTTAATTTGGCATCTAATCCTGC
>CALIJD010000010.1 GCA_938017885.1 uncultured Granulicatella sp. | reverse complement strand
ATAGGAATTCAACCAGCTAATTCAGGAGCTGCTAAAAGAAAAGCTCGCCAAGAATCTAGCCAAGAGGGAACACCTACATTAAATGGATTGGCGAGAGACTTAACAGAATTAGCGCGTCAAGGAAAGATTGATCCAGTGGTTGGTCGTGAAGAAGAAGTACGTCGTATTATACAAATTATTAGTCGTCGTACAAAAAATAATCCAGTTCTTGTTGGAGAACCCGGCGTTGGTAAAACAGCTATTGTTGAAGGCTTGGCTCAACGAATGGTCTCTGGTGAGGTTCCTGAAGAAATTGCAGAGAAGCGCTTAATGATGTTAGATATGGGTGCAGTCGTTGCTGGAACGAAATATCGTGGTGAATTCGAAGAGCGCATGAAGAAAATCTTGGATGAAGTGTACCGTGAACAAGATGTGATTCTCTTTATTGATGAGTTGCATACGTTGATTGGCGCAGGTGGAGCGGAAGGTTCGATTGATGCTTCTAATATTTTAAAACCAGCGCTTGCCCGTGGTGAAATCCAAGTCATTGGGGCGACAACTTTAGAAGAATACCAAAAATATATTGAGAAAGATGCTGCATTAGAGCGTCGATTTGCATCCATTCAAGTGAATGAACCGAGCGCAGATGATACCGTTGAAATCTTAAAAGGCCTTCGCAAACGTTATGAAGAACATCACCGTGTGGAAATCACTGACGCAGCAATTGAAGCAGCTGTTCAATTATCGGTTCGTTATATTACGTCTCGTAAATTGCCAGATAAAGCCATTGACTTGATGGACGAAACAGCAGCTAAAGCTCGACTAGATCGTAGTGGGAAACATTCTCCGCTTCAAAAATTGGAAGCAGAAGTTACAGAACTCGCACAAAAGAAAGACGACGCTATCCGTGAACAAAAATTCGAAGAAGCAGCTCGTTTACGCAAGAAAGAACAATCCAAACGCGACAAGCTTGAAAAACTACGCCAAAAAGTAGAAGTCGAAGCCAAACAAGAATTTGTGGCGGCGATTACAGACGAAGATATTGCAGAAGTGGTATCTCAATGGACTGGAATTCCATTGAAACAAATGGAGAAAAAAGAAAGTGAACGTCTCGTTCATCTTGAAAAAGAATTGCACCAACGCGTGATTGGACAAGAAGAAGCTGTATCAGCAGTAGCTCGTTCGATTCGCCGTGCTCGTAGCGGATTGAAGGATCCAAAACGTCCAATCGGTTCATTTTTATTCCTTGGACCTACAGGGGTTGGTAAGACAGAGCTAGCTAAAACGTTAGCAGAAGCGATGTTTGGCGACCAAGACGCACTCGTTCGTATCGATATGTCTGAGTACATGGAGAAACATGCGGTTAGCCGTTTAGTCGGTTCACCTCCAGGATACGTTGGATTCGATGAAGGCGGACAATTAACAGAGAAAATTCGCAACAAGCCTTACTCTGTAATTCTGTTAGATGAAATTGAAAAAGCCCACCCAGATGTATTTAACATTCTGTTGCAAGTCTTGGACGATGGACATTTGACAGATTCAAAAGGACGTAAAGTCGACTTCAGAAATACGATTCTTATCATGACGTCAAACCTTGGGGCAACGGCTTTAAGAGATGAGAAATCAGTTGGTTTCGGTGCGAAAACCGTACAACATGACCATGCTGCAATGGAAAAACGGATTCGTGAAGAGTTGAAGAATGCGTTCCGTCCGGAGCTATTGAACCGTATCGACGAAATTATCGTTTTCCATAAATTAACGAAACCAGAATTACGTCAAATCGTTCAATTGATGACAAAAGACATTAAGACTCGTCTTGCGGAACTCAATATCGAATTGAAATTTACCTCTGGTGTGATTGATTTAATTGCAGAAGAAGGATTCGACCCAGAATACGGGGCACGCCCAATCCGTCGTGCAATTCAAAAGAAAATCGAAGACCCACTTAGTGAAGCGCTCCTCAGCGGAGAAATTCGCTTCGGTCAAAAAGTGACAATCGGTTCTCAAAAAGGAAAAGTGACAATCAAAGAAACAAAAATCACTCCTAAAAAAGAAGCCGTAAAAGCATAATATTATGGCTCTTTGTCAAATAGTGTTGATGAAGAAATTTAGGAAGGGATTAAGCAACTAATTGTTGCTTAATTCCTTTTTGTTTTGTGCCAAACATTTTTGTTATTAAAATAATCCTGTTTCTAAAATGGTAATAGTTTCTAAAGCCGTAGGCATTTCTTTTGAGCACTTTTATTTTATTGTTTATTCCTTCAATAGGTCCGTTTGTTCTAGTTGGATACTCACAAGTATTTTGAATATATGGCAAGTAAGTACTTAGAGTCTTTAATACTCTTTTCAAACCAGGAGATAGGTCTAATTGCGTAGCTGCTTCAATCGTTTCCTTGAATTCTATATAGTCTCTATCCTGAATACATTCACGAAGTGAATGTACGACCTCATAATCATTTTTAAGAGATGTATTGTTTTCTAAGATATAATCCACGATTCCTTTGCTTGTTATAAAACTTTCGAAAAGCTTATAACGATTATATTTATAGTTCTGAAGTTCGTTAGGGTTCTTTAAAATTAACTTCCAATAATATTTTAACTTTCGATATAATTTAGCGTCTTTATAACGATATTGATTCATGACACGTACCCGAGTTCGATTTAATTCTCTATTTAGGGCTTGTACAATGTGAAAAGGATCAATGATGATTTTTGCGTTAGGAAACATTTCTTTTATTAATTGAATGTATGGCAAGTACATATCTATTGAGATAGTTTTTACCTTAAATCTAGTCTTAGGCTCAAAACGATGAAAATATTGTTTCAAATTGTAAGATTTTCTATCTCGTACAACATCGACCAGCTTGTGTGTAGTACTATCACAAATAATGAAGCTCATATTACTATCGGAAGATTTAACGGATTTAAATTCATCAAAACACAAATGCTCAGGTAAATCATGTAATGGTTTAATTGTTAATAATCGTGCTGTATCAGCTATGATACGTCTTACAGTATGAACTGAAACATTTGTTTCTTTTGCGATATATGTTTCAGATACTGTTTCACTTATCTTTGATTTAATTTCATTTTTTAATCGTTTCGAGATATGACAGTGTTTTTCTACGATTCGACTAGTATCTGCGGTAAATGAAGAACCACATTCTCTGCAGAGAAATCTCTGCTTTCGTAAATTTAAGTAGGCCGGTAGGCCTGAAACAGAACAGAGAGTGATACGAGAAGTTTTCGTCCCGTTTTTAACGATATTGTTATTTTGGCTTACACATCCACAAACGGCACAAAATTCAGGTTTATGCGTATATGTAGCTGAATAAAATAAAGATTTTCTCTTTTTAAATATCTTCTCTTGAACTCTATCATCCCAAATAATGTTATTATCTTTGATTTGTAGCGTAGCTTCTAGTATATTGTTCATATGGTCATCATCCTTTTGTTTTAGGTTTAGGCGCTTTTAATATAATGGATGTTGGCCTTTTTGTATACACTAAAATAGGGTTGGTGGAAAAATTCCATCAACCCTAAAAATTATAGAACCAAAAAATAATGGAGCCGAGGGGAGTCGAACCCCTGTCCAAGTATATCGACACAATCAAATCTACATTCATAGTTTATCTATTTATATTTCGCTACTGATTAGCTGATAAACAAGCATCATCTTAAGCTAGCCTGATAATCTCTTATTCACTTAGACAGACGGAAAAGTGAATTGTATCCCACTGGTTATAGGACCTGGATCCGAGCACATGGGCGATGCCGGACAGATCTTAGCTAGCAGTTATTAAGCTGCGAAAGCTAAAGTGTTTGTTTGTTGTTTGTCAGTTATATTTAACTGTAACGTTTTTACGTAGACGTAACCTACGGAATGCATTGAAAGCTCAACCTATACCTGTCGAATCCGTAACGACCCCGTATAAAAGTAAAAACCTAGGGAATTCCCTAGGTTCCTATTGTAACAAAGTTTTAAATGACATGCAATTCTTTATTGATCACGCATTTTTATTGGAATGAAACTAAAGTCATCATCTTTTGCTTCTTTACGGAGAGCAAAGTGATTTGTTTGGTTTAATGCTTTCAAATTGAATTTTCCTTCTGAATATTCAACAATGTTCAATGAAGCATTCCCAATAAGTTCTGATAATAGATCATGGTATGGAGTACCATCTTTTTGACCTGTTCCATAGATGGTTGCCCCATTTACAGAGCGTTGTGGGCAATTTCTACA
>CALIJD010000009.1 GCA_938017885.1 uncultured Granulicatella sp. | reverse complement strand
CAATAAAAAAGTTGATGAGTTTAGGCATCAAGTCTGGTGGCAAGTTAACGATAGCGGTTGGATTGATTTAGGAACTGGACACGATACAAGCGTGCAAATCACAGTTCCTATAGATTATGCAGCACATATCACTAACAGCGATACTGGACTGCTAGATGTGTGTGTACGCACATTCAGAGGTAATGACAAGATTGGAAACGATATATATCAGAGAGGGATTGGAATTAAAGTTCCTAATTCTATCGTTCCAACACTTGAGGATGTAGCAATTACTGAAAGAACGGCACAATTAGCAGAATTCATTCCTGTTGGTAATTTTGTAAAAGATAAATCTGTTATAAGAGCTGAAGCAAAGAATGCAACAGGCTCTCATGGCTCAACTATCGTATCCACTGAATTAACAGTAGATAATTTAGTTGTGAGAGCAACTACTGGTGATTTTCCTGCAAATAAAGCTGGTAATTTAGAGGTTACGGCGAAGGTTACTGACTCGAGGGGTAGAACTGCTACTAAATCAAAAACGATTAAAGTATGGGATTATTACGCCCCTAAGATTATCGCATTTCTTGCTAACAGAACGGGGAACGGTACTAATAAAACCATCATTGCCACGGTTGCTGCTAATGTCAGTCCGTTAGTAATTGATGGGGTTAATCGGAATCCGTATACTCTTAAAATCCAGTACTCAGCTAAGAAGACAAACAGGTGGATTGATGCCGTAAATCTCACGAATGAAAGTACAGAACGGATTAATCGTCAAATTGATTGCGGAGCGTTCTATGAACTTTCAAAAGCATATAATGTCCGATTAGTAATACAGGATAAGTTGAGTGACATAGTAGACTCTGTGCTTGTAGTACGATCTTCAAGAGTGTTGTGGGCATGGGGTGACAATAGAGCAGCAGTTGGAGGATTTCCAGAGCTAAAAGACCATTTTGAATCATTTCTTCCAGTAGCGTTTCATAGCAGTTTAAATGTAGAAAACGGCATTATGTCTAGAGGGAATCCTATTCAAGAGTTCATGTTAACTTCTAAGGACGGAAAGTCTCAAAAATATAATGGCGATCTCAACAACCTTAAAACAGCTGGTGGATATCATGCGTACGGAGTTAAAAATAATCCAACAGGAACTAATAACTATGGTTATGTTAATGTAACTACTCATAGTACTGATTCAGGATACGGATTTCAAATGTATATTCCTTACAATTCAGATTTGGTATATATCAGACGATGCGAAACGAATCGTTGGAATGAGTGGTTTAAACTCGTAATTTCAAACGTTGACACAAGTTGGAAAGACGCCACATTACAAAACAATTGGGCTCATTACGTAAGTTACGGGAAAGTCCAGTATTCAAAATCAGCAGAAGGAATGGTTTTTATTCAGGGTTCTGCCAGAAGTGGAACAACAAAAAACAATCCAGTGTTATTTAATTTACCTTATGGCTATAGGCCATCACATAAAACTTATATCACTGGATTAAACAATTCTTTAGGAATAGTAATCCTACATATAGAAACGAATGGAAATGTAGTTATTGAAAAGAATGCTGATTCAGATTGGCTAAATTTAGACAATATTAGTTTTAAAATTTAAGGAGGAATAACAATGGAATTAGAAGCTATTAAAAATAAAATTTCGTCTTTACGTGAAGAGGAAAAGCACAAAAGAGAAGAAATCGATAAGTTAGCTATTGAAAAACTTCAATACGAGCAGAAAGCGCAAAGCTTAGGAGATGAAATCAGTCGA
>CALIJD010000008.1 GCA_938017885.1 uncultured Granulicatella sp. | reverse complement strand
AAATAGTTTATCTCACACCGCGAAAAAGTTAAGGTAAATTAAAAAGTGCTAGGAATCCTAGCACTTTTTATCGTTTGCTTATTCTACTACAAGAAGTCCCGCTCCAATAATTCCATTGTCTCCCTTAATGGTGGATGCTTTTATATTTTCTAAAATATGTTTTTGTTCGTGATGCAAGAGATTTCCCAATTCCTCTTTAATCAATTCAATGAAGTCAGGATTGTAATTTGAAACGCTACCCCCGAATACAATCACTTTTGGATCCAGAAGGCAAACCATTCCATGCAATGCACTGGCTAGGCCTTTTGCAGTCTCCTCTATGATTCTATTTGCCGCTTCTTCTCCAGATCTCCATTTTTCAAAAACATCTTTTGTAGTTAAGGCTACATCTTCATACAACTCTCTCCCTGTACGTTCAATAGCCACACCTGAACAAGCTCCCTCTAACGATTCTAAACATTCAAAGTACGGAACTTTTAGAAACCCAATTTCTCCTGAAAAACCTTCCCCGCGTAAAATCGTATTATTGACAATGTTAGTCGCTGCAATTCCTGTTGATACAGTGACATAACCAAACATGTCAGACGATTTTAAATGAAGTAATCGATATTCCGCAAAGGCAGCCACTTTTACGTCATTGTCAATGCGTACTGGAATATCGCCGAATGTTTGTTTTAATCGTTCTACGACTGGAAAATTTGCCCAAGGAATATTATTTTGGAAAACAGCTACCCCATTTTCCACATCCACTTTCCCTGGCAAACCAACACCAATACCGTATGTATCTTGAATACGTAAATCATTTTCTTCGAGTACCTCTTGAATGAGTTGGACCACTCCCTGATACAAACCTTCTGCACTCTCAGTTTGGCTAGGTCTTTGAGAACGACTAACAATTTCTCCCTTCTCATTAATCAACGCAACAGCTACTTTTGTTCCCCCAATATCAACGCCAACTGCTACTTTCATCAAAACCCCTCCATTCATTTTGATTTCGTTTCTAAATTTATTTTACAATGAAATCTCCAAAAGCTCTTATCCTTTCTTGCGGTTTACTATAACTATTTTGCTCTCCTTCCAACATTTTGAAAAATGATAACCTAATTGATAGACGTTTTTAAAACATTTTTTTAACTCTTCTCTCTTATTTAGCAAAAATTGGGTTGTTCAATCATTAAGGATAAGAAACAGCGCTTGTTTTAGAAAATTTAGTGATGAAATCACATTGAAAAATGATAACCGAAGATAGCCGTTATAGTGGAATGAGTGATGGGGAATGGCATCAAATGTGAATTAGAGGGAGTTGCGAATGGTTTCGCTACTCCCTCTTTGAAGCTTCGAAGACCGCGAGCCCTTGGGCTCAAGGCGGTGCCCCATCACAGATTTCACTATATTCAAACGGCTATCAGTAAGGTTATCATTTTTCAAACAAACTCATTAAATAGTGACTCTGTATAAAATAAGCGCTATTTCTTATCCTTTCAACCTTCGGTTTAACCCCTCAACTTTTGCACAAAAAAAGGAGGGAAAGCAATCTGCTTTCCCTCCGTAATTCCTAGGAATTAATTATTTTTTTAAGTTGTAGAACGCTGATAGACCTTGGTAAACAGCTAAGTCACCTAATTGATCTTCAATACGTAATAATTGGTTGTATTTAGCAATACGGTCTGTACGGCTTAATGAACCAGTCTTGATTTGTCCAGCGTTTGTAGCAACTGCGATGTCAGCAATTGTTGAATCTTCAGTTTCACCAGAACGGTGTGAAACAACTGCAGTGTAACCAGCTTTTTGAGCCATTTCGATTGCGTTGAATGTTTCAGTTAAAGTACCGATTTGGTTTACTTTGATTAAGATTGAGTTTGCAACGCCTTCTGCAATACCACGAGATAAGATTTCAGTGTTTGTTACGAATAAATCGTCACCAACTAATTGAACTTTACCGCCTAAGCGTTCAGTTAATAATTTCCATCCATCCCAGTCGTTTTCGTCACAGCCGTCTTCGATTGTGATGATTGGGTATTTTTCAACTAATTCAGCTAAGTATTCAACTTGTTCAGCTGGAGTACGTTTAGCACCTTTTTCACCTTCGAAGATTGTGT
>CALIJD010000007.1 GCA_938017885.1 uncultured Granulicatella sp. | reverse complement strand
AGGGGGATCCAAAATGTCAACAGAATGGTCATTAAAAGAAATCTATCCTTCATTTGAAAGTGAAGAGTTTAAACGTGACTTTGAACGTTTTTCAAACTTTAGAGAGGTATTCAATAGCTTAACGCTAGAAGATAACTTAGAGTCTATCAAAGAGGCAATTGCGGCACTAGAAGAGTTCAGCGTTTTAAGCAGCCGTCTTGGAAACTACATTAATTTAACATTAACAGCGAACACAACAGACGAAACAGCGAATAAATACCGTACTTTATTCGGTAATGCATATGCTTCGTTAAACAGTGCGTATACCAAAGTTTACAAATTTATCGGAAGCGTAGAAACTGATATCACTTCCGATGAAAATCTAAAAGACTACGAATTCTACTTTGCAGAAGCAAAACAACAATACAAACATTTATTATCCGATGAATTAGAGGATGTGATCGCAAAATTCTCTATCAGCGGTGGAGACGGTTGGGAACAACTCTTCGAAGCGATGACTTCCGGCGTTGAAGGCGAATTTAAAGGCGAAAAAGTAACGCTTAGCGAAATTCGTAATATGGCGTATGATGCTGATGCAGCGGTTCGTAAAGAAGCGTACGAAACAGAGTTAAAAATGTACGATACGATCAAAGAACCAATTGCATTTGCCTTAAACAATATTAAACAACAAGTGCTAACAGAAACAAGCTTACGTGGATTCGAATCACCACTAGCACAAACATTAGAAGCGTCTCGTATGTCTCGTCAAACATTAGATGCGCTTCTTGAAGCGATTCGCGAATATTTACCACAATTCCGCGCTTACTTAAAACATAAAGCAGCGCTCTTAGGTCATGAAAATGGATTACCATTCTACGACTTATTTGCGCCAATCGGAGAAAGCTCACGTCGTTTCACAATCGAAGAGTCTAAAGAATTCTTATTAGAAAACTTCAAAGGGTTCTCTGAAGATTTAGCACAGATGACAAAAGAAGCATACGAAAATAACTACATCGACTTCTTACCACGTAAAGGAAAAGTGGGGGGCGCGTTCTGTAGTAACCTACCATTCATCAAACAATCACGTATCTTAACAAACTTCTCTGGCTCATTAAGCGACGTTGTAACAATTGCGCACGAATTAGGACATGCGTACCACGGTTTACATATCGAAAATCACCGTGTATTAAACCAAGAGTACTCAATGCCTGTTGCTGAAACTGCGTCAACCTTCAACGAAAACATCGTGATGAATACAGTAATTAGCCAAGCGAGCGATGCTGAAAAAGTTGCCTTATTGGAATCACAATTACAAGATACAACACAAATCATCGTGGACATTTATTCACGTTACTTATTCGAATCAGCAGTATTTGAAAACCGTGAAAAGAGCTTCATGTTCTCGAAAGACTTAGAACAATTAATGTTGGATGCGCAAAAAGAAGCATACGGCGATGGATTAGATCCAGATGCAATGCATCCATATATGTGGGCTTGCAAACCGCACTACTACAGCAGCGGCTTAAGCTTCTACAACTTCCCGTACGCATTCGGTGGATTGTTCTCTAAAGGGTTATACGCTATCTATCAAGAACAACCTGAAGGATTCGTTGAAAAATATCAAGAGTTATTGCGTGCGACAACAGTAACTTCTGCGGAAGATACTGCGAAGGTATTGGGCGTGGATGTAGAAGATAGCGCATTCTGGAAGAAAGCACTCGCGCAAGTTGCCGACAACATCGAGCAGTTTATTGCTTTAACTTAATAAAAGGAATTTTACCCATGCCAAAAAATAGGAAAAACAATTTCGTCAATATAGGTGTCTTAATCTTAGTATTCTCTTTTATACTATTAGTCCTTGATATAGTTAATCTTCCAACAAAACTTGGTTTTAATATAAAAACTTTAAACATTGAAATTTGGAATATTTACGCTACGCTTCTGGGAAGTGGTTTAACTCTATATGGTGTGCTCATAACAATTAACAGTCAGTATGAAGCACAAATAGAGGATACTAAACGGATTGTAAAGCCTATGATTGATGTGTCGTCCATTGACGAGTATAATTACAAGAATAAGTATATTCAATTTGACTTTGTGTTCCCCAAAGCATATCCGAACCTTCCAAGAAAGGATAATGTTGATACTCCAAATGTCACCATCTCTCTAGAAAACATTGGAACTAGAGAACTGTATAATTTATATATAGGAAATTTTGAAGCTACTTATTTTAATGATGATGGCTATTATTATCAATTAGCCCCAATCCTGTATTCCGACCATCAACTACAACTTAATCTTATGTTTTATGAGAAAATCGGTTATCTTAAAGAATTTAATCAGGAAGACAAATTTCATATGCTCGTTTCTCCCATCAAATTCTCAACTTATTTCCAAGATTGCTTAAATAACTGGTACGAACAATCGTTTGAATTACGCATTTTCCACCAAGTTCAAGCCAACAAATCAGATGAAGAAACTTCACTAACAGTCAGTATTGAGAGAGTGAGCATACATTCTGCTCCCAAAGAGATTTCTCCTGATTCACTTCCGTGGGTAACTAATCCGAGTAAATTAGTCCATTTTCTGTGATATCACTTATAACTACCTTAATCTTAGGCAACCTCTAATCAGATGAACTAAATTTTGTCTGATTAAAACTAAAGCAAGGTCAAAATCACACAATTTCATCAATAATTGAAAAGTTAAAAAGCCCATAAAATCAACATTTCTGTTCATCACAAATATTGCCAAATCACACATCACACTTACTGAAGTAAAATAAAACAGAATATCTGACAGATTCATCCATCTTTCGATGGGATGGATAAACCTTCGAGCATCAGTTTGATGATTGAAAGAGTCATAGTGGGGTACCGGCTCGTGTCTGTATTCACTCACCTTTGAAGCCTCAAAGAGGGAGGAAGGAATCAATTTCTAACTTCCTCTTATTCATTTCAATACGATTTCCCACTATTCTTTCAATCAACTGATGCTCGTTTTGTTTATCCATTGCGCTCTAGGATTGGGGCAGATAGATA
>CALIJD010000006.1 GCA_938017885.1 uncultured Granulicatella sp. | reverse complement strand
ATTACTAAGCAAGCTCTTTTATGAAGATGAAGAGTTGTATGTGGTGAAAATGGCAAAGGTTCTATTGAATGGGACAGTTGAAAGATAGGAGAGCCATAATTACAAATTGTTTTGTAAAAAGATAAATAAGTTTTTGAATTAATGGAGATAGAGAATGAAAATTAAAAAATTAGATAGAATAATGGGATTATTTTTTGCTATTTCAACAGTAGTATTGATTTATATGTTTTTTACAAATCGAGATTTTTTTACGTGGGCTTTTTCAAGACACCAAAATATTCTCAGTTGGTATATCAGACCATTGTTTATAATCCCAATTGTTATTGGTGCTTATAAACAATCATTTTCGATTTTGTTTATGTCGATTTTCTGCTTGTTTACGAGTATGTTTTGGTTTCCAAAACCAGAAGTGGTGGACGAACAGGTTCATTTATTCTTAGAGTTTGAAAAGAACTATTTAACGAGTGGCTGGACAACGGAGAAAATAGTCGTTTGTACATTGATTTTATTATTCTTTATTTTTATGATTTATACTACTTGGAACCGAAAATGGGGACAATTATTATGGGTTGTAATCGCTGGTGCTGTGTTAAAGGTCGTCCATAGTATCCTTTCTAGTGGAGAAAATGGGATGGCGCTTGTTAAACCAGCAGTTACTGGGTTAGTGATTTGTATAGTGATCATCGTCTTTATTAAGAATAAAAAAGAGAATAAATAGTCGCTTCAACCAAGAAAAGTGCGAAAGTTCATATAGGCGAATAGAGTACACCTTGTCAGTAGGATAAGGTGTTATTTTTATGCGGAATCCACAAGGATAAGAACTGTGTTATAATAGTTGTATTCATTTTTCAGAAAGAAGTGATCACCATGGATTTTAGAGTAATAGGAGATACTTATAGATATGGCGTTAGAGTATCGGCCATTGTAGTGAGGGATGGAAAGTTGCTTACTTATAAAGTAGAAGACCAGAATCACTTAGTGGGTGGGGCGATATTAGTCGGGGAAGCAAGCCGTAAAGCTGTAGCCAGAGAAGTGAAAGAGGAATTAGGTGTCGATTGTGAAGTCGAAGAGTTGATGTTCGTTGTGGAGAATCGATTTGATTATAAAGGCGAACTCCATCATATGATTGAATTTCATTATAAAGTGACTCTTCTAGGGGAGGTTCCATCTCATACGCTGGATGAAGGAAAGTATGAATGTGAATGGATAGACCTTCAAAGATTAAGTGAGTATGATATACGACCTCAATATTTAATAAAAGAATTACCCCTTTGGAAAGCTGGAATAAAACAGATTGATATAAGTTTATAATGGAGAACATAAGATGTTTAAATATATGAATGATTCAATAGAAAAGGGTCTTACCCCAGTAACGAGTAAAGATTTGGAACAAAAATTTATAAATCTAGGAATAAAGCGAGGCGATATTGTACTGGCACATGTTTCGTTGTCATCTATGGGATATGTAATTGGCGGACCAGAGAGTCTTTATAATGCTTTGAGAAACGTTGTTGGTAAAGAAGGGACAATTGTTGTACCTTCTCAGACTGTTGAAATCTCAGACCCTGTGAATTGGCACTATCCTCCAGTTCCTGTAGAGTGGCATGATAGCATTAGAGAGGATTTGCCAGCTTATAACAAGAAATTGTCGTTTTCTAAATCAATGGGTAGCTTTAGCAATTTTATTGGAATTTTACCTCAAGCCATTAGAGGAGAACATCCGATGTACTCGTTTACAGCTATTGGTCATCGAGCGGCTGAAATTGCTCCAAATGAAGAATTTGATTTTCCTTTTGGAGAACAATCGCCACTTGGGAAGATGTATGCGTTAAAGGCTAAAATATTAATGATTGGAACAGATTTTGAGACAAATACATCTTTACACCTAGCTGAAAATCGATTAAATCGAGAAGTATTGATCGAGCGAAGTAAAATTTCAACGAACAACGGAGATGAGTGGATTGAATTTAAAAATGTAGATTTAGATAGTTATGATGATTATTTAGAAATCCAGAAAGAATTTATGAAAGCTCATCACGTTGGAAAAGAAACTCTGAACGGCGCAGAATTACTCTTAATCGATATGGCAGAATGCGTCGATTTTACACGAAATTATTATGTTGAAAGAAATCTAAAATAATCAACACAAGATAGATGGTTTATTTTGAAAGCAACCCGGAGACCAGTAAAGGCTCCGGTATTTTCTTTTTATTTAGCAACTGATTTTTTGTAATACAGCTCTAACCCTATCGCTGCAACTAACAGCACCGCACCTACTGGTAAGTAGAGGGGTGGGTAGACGGAGCTGGTTCCGTAGATGTCGAAGACTCCTTTGAGGAAGCTGCCGAAGATGAAGGTGAGGACACCCATCTTGTAGGTTGCTTCTGCGTCTTCTGATTCCAAGAAAGTTTTTCCGGTCTTTTTTGCTATGAGATTTGGTACGACTCCAAGCACGAATGGAATTATAAAAATCAAGTACATGAATGGGGAGTACACTTGGTGGGTGAAGAATTCAAACACCGTTCCTGCGACCAATGTGACAATGGTTGTCACTGCTCGTCTGGTTGGGGAGCTTCTCCTTTCCGTTAGGTTAACTATAATTTGCACGACGAACCTAAAACGTACTTAAAAGAGGTGGAAAAAAATAAAAAAGCTCGGTAAGATAGAAATAGAGTGAACAATGAGCAGAAGGACATAGCACTGAAAAACTAGATAGAAGGGAGTGGGAGGGAAAATGAAAGGTCGAAGCAAGGAAGTTTTTGATCACATCTTTTCAACAGCCTCAGTGGATTGTGGGGAAGATAATAGTGGGTTAAAAATGCTATTGCGTTATTATAGGGAAGATATTCCTAACACCCCTCGATTTTTATATGATTCAGATGCGGTATACTTTTATCATTTTGATGAAAAAATTTCTTCTCTTGAGAACAGTTGGGAGAAAAAGGATTTTGCTGAACGCGGGGATATTATGACTTCTATTTGGGCTCCGCTGACTTATTATTTGGGTCTTAATAAAGAAGGCAAGATAATAGCGAAAAATAATGCCAGTATCGATACAATTCTTTCAAATCATAAAAATGAGGAGTGGACGCTTTTTAATGATTTCGCAGAAAATTATGCATCGAGGGGAAATTTGTTATTATTACCGAACATGAAAAATTCAGCAGGAAAACGGAATTTGAATCCCGATAAGTTTATGATGTCAGAAGATAAACTGGATCAGTTTTTATACTATTGTTTTAAAGGAAATCTAATGGAGTATTTCATCGACGAGACAAATTTAGTGGAATGGATTTATTCAGAAAACTTAGAATGTATGTTTTCTAAAGATTTTTTCAGCCATTCTTTAAGTGAAATTGAGAGTGGAAAAGTTATAGTTGATAAACAGAATCTGGAGATAACAGTAGAAAACTTGCAACCGTTGATAGATAATGCTGAAATTTCAGAATATAAATATCGAAACTTTTCACCAGAAGATTGGAAGACGTATTTTGATAGATTGAAGAAAGTAATTGCGTATCGTAATTCGGTTGATATTACACCTCATTTACCTTTAAAGTGGGATAAAAGAGACCACTCAACAACAACTAAGAAAGGATAGAAAGCAATGTCTAAAAAAGGGAAAATCCTAGTGTTTGTGCTGATTCTTATTGGAGTCATCTTAGTAGAGCTCAGCATGTATGTCGTACCGTTTATGGAGGAAATCAAAGCGATAGAAGGTCCCTTATTTGTTGTTGGAATCTTGTTGATAGTAGGAGCGCTGTGGACTCTTACTAAGAGCATGAAAAAGTCAGAGTGAAAAGGTAGAAAGGAGGAACGAAGATGGCAACGATAGAAAGTGGAGTGGGCCAGGGGATTCCGCTGATATTCCTGGTGAGTTTTGGGTTTATTGCGACATGTCTGCTTGTCATTTTCGTTCGCCGATGGACAGCCACAAAACAGAGCGGAGGTCCGTTTACGGCACCGTTTCATATTGCGAATGGGACGTTTTACATTCACGTGGCGTTCTGTTTCAAAAAGCGTTGCATCCCTTTGGCATCGATTCGCCAGATTTCGATTGACTCCATGCGTGGTCGACAGAGTGGAGGCAGCCGATATGCTGTCAGAATTGAACAAAAGGATGGCACAACGACCATGTTCTTCATGGGGAAGAGCCAAACCAGCGATGCGCTTCTGGAGCAGTTACCTCAAGTCGTGAAGCGATATTCGATTATAGTTCATCAGAGTTAATAAAATTACATAAAGCAGTGCCTACTGTAACATCTCACATTGCGCGATGGTCGCCTGAGTGTTATAATAGGCACTGTTTTTTATATATTTAATTATATGAAATGGACTTATTTTAGAAAAGTTTCATGAAATGAAATAATTTACATGAAAAGGAGGAAATTATGTCTACACGTAAAAAAGTATCACTTTCAGAAGTGAATCAATCAATAGAAACTCCTAATAATAATCATTTTTGGCAAAACTTACGAGCTTTCTTGGGACCAGGTGCTCTTGTAGCGGTAGGGTACATGGATCCAGGAAACTGGATAACGAGTGTGGTTGGAGGAGCTTCTTATAAATATACATTGCTCTTTGTTATTCTTGTTTCGTCATTAATTGCGATGCAGTTGCAACAAATGTCTGGAAAACTAGGAATTGTGACACGAATGGACTTAGCGCAAGCGACGGCTCATCATGCACCAAAATGGTTACGTCATATTTTATGGGTGATTGTCGAGTTAGCGCTGATGGCTACTGACTTAGCAGAAGTGCTAGGGTCGGCCATTGCATTGAATCTCTTGTTTGGCATTCCAATTATGGGAGCCATCTTTATTACCGTTCTAGACGTATTCTTACTGTTAGGAATTATGAAGATGGGATTCAAGAAAATCGAAGCGATTGTATCGACCTTGATATTTACAATTCTCTTGATTTTCGTGTATCTTGTAGCGCTAGCAGACCCAAGTATCTCTGGAATTTTCCAAGGATTCTTACCGACAGCTCAGTTGTTTGATAAGACAGCACCAGGGCACGAGAGTATATTAACATTAGCACTCGGGATTGTCGGAGCAACTGTGATGCCGCATAATCTGTACTTACATTCGTCACTGTCTCAAACAAGAAAAGTCGATTACAATGATCCAAACGATATTCGTAAAGCCGTCCGTTTTATGACATGGGATTCGAATATTCAATTAAGTTTAGCATTCATTGTAAATTCGCTGTTATTAATTTTAGGAGCCGCATTGTTTTTCGGACATGCTTCTGAAATCTCAGCGTTCTCGCAAATGTATAATGCGTTGCAAGACTCCAAAATTGCAGGGGCAGTCGCAAGTTCCACTCTTTCGACACTGTTTGCAGTCGCTCTATTAGCTAGTGGTCAAAATTCAACCATCACGGGAACATTGACCGGACAAATCGTGATGGAAGGCTTCTTGCATATGAAATTACCACAATGGATTATCCGACTCGTAACACGATTATTTGCGTTGTTACCTGTGATTGTAGTGGCGATTCTCTTTGGGGCACAGGAAAAAACATTGGACCAACTCTTGGTCTACTCACAAGTATTCTTATCAGTGGCGTTACCATTTTCCATCTTCCCGTTGATTTACTTCACTTCAAAGAAATCACTCATGGGAGAATTTACCAATGCCAAATGGAATACCTTCCTTGGATATGCGGTAGCGGTTATCCTAACCATCCTAAACTTCAAGTTGATTATTGATTTATTCTAAAACCAAACGGGCATCTTCGGGTGCTCGTTTTTTGTTTGGGCGGCTTTCAATATAAAGCTTCCTCAAGTACATAGATATAGGTGAAAATTTTCATGCGAAAACTCCTAATCTTCACAGAAGTTTTGTTGTATTTTTCAAGAGAATAGGATAGATTATAAGTGAGAAGAATGGAACCGCATTCAAAAGTCCGTGCGGTTTCTATGTGGAAGATGTAGAGGAGAGAATGTTGAACCAAAGCAAAGTGATATAGTTGTCATCCTTAAGAAGAGAGAATGGAGGTATTAGGATGAAAAAGAGTCTTATTTTGCTGCTATGTATGAATGTGTTACTATTATCGTCTTGCAAGTCTCCTAACGAACAAAACAAGACAACGACTTCGAATACTTCTATAGAAACCTCAACTACCAAGCAAGTGACAG
>CALIJD010000005.1 GCA_938017885.1 uncultured Granulicatella sp. | reverse complement strand
CATGTTTAGTGCTTCCAAAAATGAATATTTTTATAAAAAAAGAGAAGCAACCTTCGATAAAAGGTCACTTCTCGTATAAAAAGACTAGATTTCTTTTAAATTTTTAATCAATAAATTGGTTCCCAATAATCCGAGTAGCAATATGCTAAAGACCACAATAAAGCAAACCATAAAAAATTCTTCTGGCAAAGCTAAAATAATAGGATCTTTCTTGGGATCAAAAATCCAAGCATCATTGTTAAAAAAGAGCTCATGAAATTTAATAAATAATGTATTAAAAAAGCTTGCAATACCAACACAAACGAAAATCGGAACGAGAACTAGCCCTCGAATTGGCCTTCTCAAAAGCCATGTTAAACGCCTTTGTTTTAAGGACCGAATTCCAAAAAAGCTGACTAACCCTGAAGAAAGGAATATCGCAAAATTAATAAAGAACAGCCTTTTGACTTCAAAAAAATGAAATAATCCTTGCTGAGAACTCGTAAAATTACTCATTACCAGTGAATCATTCAACGGATTCGTCAAATATCCTATCAGTTCATGATAATTTGTTTTAAGAACCTCGGTACTGTATCCAGTCATTTTTTCTACTCCAAACCACTGAATGGACCAATGGTATAGCGGTTCGAAAAAGATCACAAAGGTAATTCCTAAACTTAACCAGAATAAAAATAGAGCAGTAGCGACCCCCCATTTTTGAACTCGATAAGGTCTCATTAAATGTTCCATTTACTCAAATCCTCTACTAAATGGGTTGGTTGTTCCTCTACGTTCAACAACGTTTCTCTTGTAGAAAATCCTGTTAAAACCATAATTGTATCCATTCCATATTGAATGCCTGCTTGAATATCTGTTTGATAATTATCTCCAACCATGGCAATGTCTTCTTTTGAAAAATGTGAGTTAGGAAACTTCGCATTAAGATAGTCTAATGCTGATTCCATAATGATACTACTTGGTTTACCAATAACAATCGGTTCGACTTGGGTAGCTACTTTTAAGAATCCAGTTATTGCTCCTGAACCAGGAACAGGGCCTTTTTCACTCGGTAAATTGGAATCGATATTTGTAACAATATAGGTTGCTCCACCTCTAATAGCTAAAGTCGCTTTCTCTAAATCTTTATAAGTAACATTTCGATTTAAGGACTGTAGGACTATTTCCGGATTTTCTGAATCCAGTGTAAAGCCAGCTGCTTTTACTTGATTCTTAATCGCTTCTTCTCCGATTACCATAATACGCTCCACTGGGTAGTGCGATTTTATGTAATCTACAGCAGCAACACCACTTGTATAGACTTCTGAGGCTTCAACATTCGTCCCATAATTTTCACGCAAGTTTTGGGCCACTTGTTCAGGAGTTTTCGTCGCATTATTTGTTACAAATAAAAACGGGATGTTAGCTTCCTGTAGTCTTTTAATAAAAGCTTCAGCTGTAGGAATACGTTCTTTCCCCTTATACATAGTTCCATCTAAATCAATAAAATACGCTTTATACATTTATTTCCCTCTTTGTTGGTTTTCTCTAATATGGAATCCTTTTTTCTGAGGATTTTTAACGACACTTTTCTTCACCTTGCTACTTGAAGATTTTTCAACTTCTTTCATTGAGAAATGTTGCGAATTTGATTTCTTCGTTTTAGGTTTAAACGTTTTTTCTCCATATTCCTTCATTGTCTCTTTTGGAATAAATTCTTTTAAATTAAAATCTTGTTCTTTTTTATTGCGTGGATTTGTTTCATTATTACGACGCTTTTGACGATTTTGAGATTTCTCTTTGAACTTACGATTTTGTTGATTTCTCGCAGGAGCATCTAAATCTACTGGACTAAATACATGCTCTCGTCTTGGATTATTTTGGCGTTTTCTTTGAGAATTTCTTTCTCGTCTTGGACGTTGAGGTTTTTCTTCCTCAAGAACAGGTTTGTGTTTTGCCTCAGGATCTCTTTCTAATACAAAATACTGACAGCCAAAATTGCAATATTCCAAAATATACTCTTGTAAATAATCAATATCTCTATCTGGAGTTGCTAATTTATGAGAATGTTTAAAGAAGCCCTTTAATCGTAATTTTTCATGGCCCCAATCCCCTACAATATAGTCATAACGCTCAAAAATATCGTTATAGCGTTCATTGAACGCTTCAATATTAAATCCGTTTCTATAATCTTCAATGATTTGGTAATGTACCTCATCGACCAAAATCGTTTTTTCGTCCACTACCACCGCTCTTTTTGGTTCCTCATCAGGATTCGTCACAATTTCTTGCAAAACTTGACTCAATTCATCTGAAAGCGTCTCTACGGTTTTCTCAGTCATGATAGTTCCTTTCTTTAAAAATTAATTCTTTTTCAATAATCGTTCTTAATAAATCTGGATATAAAATTTGATTGATCCCTTTTTCTTCAATCATCGGGAAAAAAGGGACAAAACGCATATGGTCTGGGCATACAAATGTAATGATTTCATCGTCTCCTAAAACTTTTCCATCGACGATAATTTCTTCACCCTTTTTAGAAAAACCAGTATATAAGATCTCTCCAAATAGTTTACCACGAAAACCATATCCGCGAATAGCTTTTTCTAGTAATTCTGGTTGTTGCTCTTCAAAAACTTGGAGTAATTGTTTAAAATTTTTTACAGAAAATTGACTTTTATTTAAGTGAATCGGATGAGGCATACAGTTATGTAAATCAAACTTCGTTAATGCCCCCTTCTTAAACTCATGTACAAATAGTCCAGTATATGTAAACGCAATCGGAATTCCTGTTTGCCTAATCATCGCTTCAAGGGAAAGTTGTGCCAAGTCTCTTACTGAATAATCTGGAATCTGAGGAAGAACAATATTTTCTTTGAGTAATTTGATTCCTTCTTTTAGGTAGATTTTTCCTTCATCAGTCGCAGGATCCTCTTTTAGTGTTTCAACTTCAATCATACTTTCTTCTAAAGGAATGAGCTTTTCTTTCTCAGTTTTTAAATGTAGCTCTCCAATGTAAGCACCATATTTAAACCCACCTGTTAAGAGTGTTTGGTTCACCCTTTTTCCTTCTTTAAACAAATGATGTGTGTGTGCTCCAAGAATCACTTGAATTTCTGGATACGATTCGGCTATCAAGTTATCCAACTCAATACCCAAATGGGATAAAAGGACAATTTGATGTCCCTCACTAGCAAGTCTAGGGACTAATCTATCAAGCGTTTTAAAAGGGTCTTCAATCCAATATCCATTTGGTTCGTAACTTTCTGGATAGGAGGCTGTCAACCCCAGTATCGCAATGCTACATTGTTCAATTTTTTCGAATTGGATTTCAGTTGCATAAGGCGGTGTTTCCCCTGTAGATTGCCACTTCACATTAGAGATAATGACTTTAAAATCCCTTTCCTTATAAGCTCCCTCTAGTTCTTTTGGAGTATAAGCAGTCCCTTCATTATTTCCTAGTGTTACAAAATCTATTCTTTGCTGGTTCAAAATGGTCGACGCAATTTGCCCATTTTTTGCTTCCACTAGAGGATGAACTCGATCAATCAAGTCTCCTAAATCAACTGCCCAAACAGTATGACCTAATTCTTCAAGTTCTTTCCTTCTAGCCCTCATAAAATTCGTTTGCGTTTTTAACGAATGAAAATTTGAGTGCATATCATTCACGTGAAGAATTGTTAAATCACTCATCAATTTCCTCATGACTAGCATTATTAAACAAGGTTGCTTCAGTCATTTTTTGTAAGTCTTTCGGTGCCAACTCCATTTGCAAACCACGCTTTCCAGCAGAGATACGAATGGTCTCATTTTGCATCGCACTCTCCTCAATAAAAGTTGGAAATTTCTTTTTCATACCGATGGGAGAGCAACCTCCTCGCACATATCCTGTAAGCGGTTCGAGTTGATCTAGAGATAGTAATTCAACTTTCTTATTCCCTGAAATTTTTGCCACCTGTTTTAAATCTAATTCCTTATGAGCTGCAATACAAGCAACTAGATGCCCTGTTCTATCTCCTGTTAACACAATCGTTTTATATACTTCTTCAACAGGAATCCCCATTCCGTCTGCAGCATGAAGCGCATCTAAATGAGCTGTGTCTACATCATACTCATGAATAACATAGGGGATTTTGGCTTGTTCTACCATTCTTACAGCATTTGTTTTGATTACTTTTTTCTTTTTCACGTGATATCACTCCTTCTTTTATTCTACCATAAGGAGCTTTCTAAATAAAATTCCGTTTGACATAAAAAAACAACATCCCCTAAGAAAAAACTTAGGGGATGTTAGATTAACCTAGTAAGTTTAATCGACGAATAAAATCGTCATTGGACTTTGTTTCTTTCAACTGTTTCACTAGTTGCTCACTTGTCTCAAGTCCATCACCTTTAATCGAATGACGCACTTTCCATATCACATCAATGATTTCTTTTGAAAGTAACGTTTCTTCTTTACGCGTTCCTGAGCGCTTAACGTCAATCGCAGGAAACACTCTTCTTTCTGCAAGTTCTCTTGAAAGATGGATTTCTGAATTTCCAGTTCCTTTAAACTCTTCATAAATGACATCATCCATTCGACTTCCCGTTTCAACTAAAGCTGTCGCTAAAATCGTCAAACTTCCGCCTTCTTCAATATTTCTAGCAGAACCAAAGAATTTTTTAGGGCGATAGAATGCAGCAGGATCAATCCCACCGCTTAAAGTTCTTCCTGAAGGGGGAATCGTTAAATTATATGCTCTAGCTAATCGCGTCAAGCTATCCATTAAAATAATGACATCTCTCCCGTCCTCCACTAGTCGCAAAGCACGTTCTAATACTAATTCACTAATCTTAATATGATTTTCCGGCAGCTGATCGAACGTTGAATAAACCACCTCAGCATTTACTGTGCGTTCAATATCCGTTACTTCTTCTGGTCGTTCATCGATTAATAAAATAATCAACTCAGCATCTGGATGATTTGTCGTAATTCCATTAGCAATTTCATTTAATAGACTGGTCTTCCCTGCTTTTGGTGGAGCAACAATCAAGCCCCTTTGTCCAAAGCCTATCGGACAAATTAAATCAAGCATTCTAGAGGCGATCCGCCCTCTTGTTGTTTCCAAAATCATTTGCTTTTCTGGATAAAGTGGTGTAAGTCCTGGGAAATGATCTCTTTCTTTTGCCTCTTCGGGATCTTTTCCATTAACAAATCCCACTTGCATCAACCCATTGAACTTCTCTCCTTGGCGAGGAGGACGTGCAGTTCCACTCACTAAATCTCCATTTCGAAGATCAAAGCGTCTGATTTGAGAAGAAGAAATGTAAATATCTTCTTGGCTACTTGAGTAGTTGATGGGTCTAAGGAATCCAAAACCCTCTGCACGATTAATATCCAAGACCCCTTCTACTTGAAAAAATCCTGTAGCTTCTTCTTGGGCGCGAATAATCGCAAGTGCCAATTCCTTTTTATTCATCTGACCGTAATAAGGAATTTTATAATGTTTAGCAAAGCCGTACATCTCTTTTAAAGTCTTTTCTTGCAAACTTTGCAAGGTTACAGTTTCTACTTGTTCTGGCATATTGTCCCTTCTTATTCTTCAATCATCGTAATATCAGCACCTAGAGCTTGAAGTTTCTCAACAATATTTGAATAACCTCTAAGAATATGTTCAATATTAGAAATCTTAGTCGTTCCTTCAGCCATTAATCCCGCGACTACAAGTCCAGCTCCAGCACGAAGATCACTTGCAGCAACTTCTGCACCTACTAGAGGCGTTGGTCCTTCAAATGTAATAATATCTTCAATCACTTTCCCGTGGGCTCCCATACGATTTAATTCTGGAACATGCCCAACACGTTTTGGATAAATGGTATCTACAATCATTGCAGTCCCATTTGCTTTCATAAATAATGGCGTAATCGTTTGTTGCAGGTCTGTAGCAAATCCTGGATACGGCATGGTTTTAATATTCACTGCCTTAAGATTTGTAGAAGGATAAACATAGATATCATCCTCTCCAACTTCCATCTTGACACCCATTTCATCCATCTTTGCAATGAGACTTTCTAAGTGTTCAAAAATTACGTTTTTAACGCGAATCCCTTCACCAACTGCTGCGGCAACAGATAAATAAGTTCCTGCTTCAATGCGGTCAGGGATAATTGTATGACTACATCCGTGGAGTCTTTCTACTCCTTCCACACGAATCATACTTGTTCCTGCCCCTTTAATATTAGCACCCATTTTATTTAACAATGTGACCACATCGATAATTTCTGGCTCACGAGCAGCGTTCTCAATAATCGTTTTTCCTTTAGCACGAACAGCGGCTAATAAAACATTAATCGTCGCACCTACTGAAACGACATCCATATAAATTTTAGTACCTACTAGGCCTTCTTCATCGGTTGATAAATAGATTGCCCCATCACGATCTTCTACATTGGCACCTAAAGCTTTGAATCCCTTTAAATGTTGATCGATTGGTCGTGGCCCTAAGAAACACCCGCCAGGAAGTCCTACCACACCTTCTCCAAACTTCGCAAGAGTTGCTCCCATAAAATAATAAGAAGCTCTCATACTTTGGATTTTTCCTTTTGGCATTGGGATGGATTTCATTTCTGTTGGATCAATGGTTAATGTTCCATCTACAAATTCTGTTTTCACGTTAAAATCATTTAAAATTTCAATTAATGCAGCAACATCTTGGATGTCAGGCACCCCTTCTAACACTACTGGTTCTTCGGCGATAATAGCAGCCGGAATTAAAGCTACTGTACTATTTTTTGCTCCACTAATGGTCACTTCACCTTTTAGCGGTTTACCACCGTTAATGACTAATTTTCTCATACTAAAATTCCTTTCACTAAATCTTCTCAGTTATTATACCATGTTCCTATAAGAATCTGCTATATTTTAAACGTCTATCGCTATTGTTAACCCTCGAAAATTTGTTAGTTGACAATCGGATTAAATCTGTTACACTTAAAAACATGAATATTGACGAAAGGAGGCCATTATGAGTACTAAACAGGAAGTTTTACGACTATTATATAGCACCGTAGACAAACCCCTTTCTGGACAAGATATCGCTGACCATTTGAATCTTTCTCGAACCGCAGTGTGGAAAGCCATTCAGCAATTAAAGAAAGACGGTTACGAAATTACCTCAAGCACAAAAGTAGGTTATCAATTATCCAGACAGACGGATTTGTTAACCCTTGAAGGCATTCGGACTCATCTAGGTGAACATTTACAAGATTGGGATATTCAAGTCTTTGAGACAACTACTTCAACCAATGATTTAGCTAAAAACTATGGCGCTTCAGGAGCAAGAGTTCCAACCTTCTTTATTGCCGAAGAGCAAACGGCTGGACGTGGCCGTCTAGGAAGAACCTTCCTCTCACCTCCTAAATCTGGTTTATACATGAGTATCTGTATTTTTCCAGAAGGTGATTTGGATAGCATTTCTTTAATCACTTGCGCTACAGCAGTTGCCGCAACGCGTGCAGTAGAATCTTTCATTCATGAAACAGTCGGAATTAAATGGGTGAATGATCTTTACTACCACGATAAAAAGATTGCTGGCATCTTAACAGAAGCAGTAACAAATATTGAAGCTCAAAGGGTGGATGCGTTGATTGTTGGCATGGGAATTAATTTGCATATCGACGACGCCATTATTCCAGAGGACTTAAAACCGATTATCGGCTCCCTCTTTTCTCCGCAAGAGATTCCAAAAAATTTTAGCCGCAACGAGTTTGTAGCTCGTTTCCTTAAAGAATGGAATCAATGCTACGAGGCCATCAATTCTGGTAAGCGTGACTTCATGGAAGAGTATAAATCTCATTCGATTATTGTCGGAAAGAAAATCAATGTCATTAGCGGTATGAAAACATATCCTGCCACCGCAAAAAGCGTGGACAATAACGGTCATCTCATTGTTCAAACGGACGATGGATCCATTCATTCATTATCATATGGCGAAGTAAGTATTCGCCCAGAAAATTAAATCATTAGGAGTTAAACACATGAAAAAATTATCGATTCAAACAATTGTACTTGCTGCACTTTTTGGTGCACTCTGCTACGTATCTAGCTACTTAAAAATCCCGATTGGTCCAGTACCATTCTCAGCACAAACTGCCACAGTAATTTTGGCATCCCTACTCTTGCCACCAGCTGCTGCATTTGCTGCTCAATTTATTCACTTCCTACTACTTTTCTTATTAGGAGGAGGAACTGCATTATTTGTTTCTCCATCATTTGGTTTTGTTATTGGATTTATGGTTGCTGCACCTGTCATCTCATTTATCGGAAACCGTATTAACAATATTTTTGGATGGGTTCTAGCCGCACTTGTTGGTGAAGTCATTTTCTACGTCATCGGAATTCCTTATATGACCTTTGTACTCTTAAGCATTAAGATGCAAGAACTAAGTCTTCAACAAATCCTTGGCTTCGGTTTATATCCGTTTATTCTTCCTGATTTAGGAAAATTAGTCATTGCAGTCTTTCTTGCAGATCGTATTAAAGTTCTTACAAAAAAACACAATTAATCATAAAAAATAAGCTAGGCTTAATGCCTAGCTTATTTTTTGTGGAATTCTGATTAACCCCAGAATTTAAATCCTAATACGTTACCTAAGAATTCGAAACCGATTCCGACAACTAATAGAAGAACGATACAACGTAATGGTGTCCATTTCTTACGCGCTAATAAGTAGTAAAGTCCTAAAGTAATTCCTATTCCGCTGTCATTAAATTCCATCTCCGTCTTCTTCGACCACTTTATTTTGAGGTGTTGGAAGACTCACCTGTTGAATGGCTTCTCGACCTGCTGTTAAACTTTGAGTTACTACATCTTGAGCGCTTGAAGCGAACTCTCGTAACATCGCTATTTCGATTAACATTGGTAAGTTTGTACCTACCACAACCTCAACATTTTCGAAATCCATTGAAGCTACCATTGCTGATTTGAAAGGACTTCCTCCCAAAAGGTCAGCAAATACAACAATTCCTTCCGTTTTCTCTTGCAACTGTTTCATAGCGTCTCTTAGATTATTTTCGAGATTTTCTATTGGATCGCTTTCTAAGAAAGGCACTACTTTATATGCAGTTTGTTTTCCTGCAATCATTTCTAAAGCGTGTCCTACTCCAACTGCAAACTCCCCATGTCCTGTAAGAATTAACCCTATCATTCTATTTCCTCCTATTTTTATTCTATATCTTAATACTAGACCAGCTAAACTGAAATTTCAAGAACAATTTATGCGTTTTCATAAATTCTTATCCAGAAATAAATAAGGAGTATTGTCCAAATACTGGGGGGAACAATACTCCTAGGTCTAAAAGCTATACGAATTTTTATTTTATCAATTAGAACAATTCTTTGTAGAATGCAATTGTTTCTTCTAATGTTGGCATGAATGGGTTACCTGGTGCACAAGCATCGATTAACGCATTCTTAGATAGATAGTCGAAGTCGAAGTCTTTTTCTTCAATTCCTAATTCAGTTAATTTTTTAGGAATACCTACTGTTTCAGAAAGAGTTTCGATTTCTTTAATTGCATATGCTGCACATTCTTCGTCAGATTTACCTTCAGTTTGTAAACCTAAAGCTTTTGCAACATCACGGAATGCAGCTGGAACACGTTTTGCATTTTCGCGTTCGATTACTGGTAATAACATAGCACAGCATACACCGTGTGGAAGTTTGTAAACAGCACCTAATTGGTGAGCCATTGAGTGAACATATCCAAGTCCAGCGTTGTTGAATGACATACCACCTAAGAAGATTGCGTTCACCATACCTTCACGAGCTTCGATGTCGTGACCGTCTTTAACCGCACGTGGTAAATATTCTTTAATTAATTCAATTGCTCCAATTGATAATTTCTTAGTAACGCCGTAAGCACCCGGAGTTACCAAAGCTTCAACTGCGTGAGTTAAAGCATCCATACCTGTTGCTGCAGTTAATGCTGCTGGTTTAGAAACCATTAATTCAGGGTCATTTACTGAAATTAAAGCTAGGCTATTTTTATCAACCATTACCATTTTAACTTTTCTTTCTTCGTCTGTAATTACATAGTTGATTGTAATTTCAGCTGAAGTACCTGCAGTTGTGTTAATAGCAACAACTGGTAACCCTTTTTTAGCAGATTTATGCAATCCTTCGTAGTCTTGTGGTTTGCCACCGTTTGTAGCGATCACTGAAATACAGCTTGCACAGTCTTGAGGTGAGCCACCACCTAAGCTGATAATAAAGTCACAGTTGTTTTCTTTTACTGCAGCAACCCCATCGTTAACGTTTTTGCAAGTTGGGTTTGGTTCTACGTCAGAGTAAACAACGAAGTCTACACCTGCTTCTTTTAAAGGTTCTGTTACTTTGGGAAGAATATCACTTGATTCGATAAATTTATCCGTTACTAAAAGAGCTTTATGATATCCTAAATCTTTTACGTAAGGACCAATTTCTTTAACGACTCCTCTTCCAATTAAGTTAATTGCTGGTACATAAAATGTTGACATAATCTTTCTCTCCTAATTAGTAAATTTATAAAACACCTTTTTTCAAGATGATGTTTCCGTACAAGGCACCTTCTCCAGTTTGAATGACAAGATAGGCGTCTTTTGCTTGTTCGTAAAACTCAAATCGTTCAAACTCTTTAATTGCTGCTCCTGGGTGACTTTCTTCTAAGAGACGTTTATATTCATCCCAAATCACCGGAACAGTTGAATCTCCCGGAACGACCTGCATTAATCCTGCTTGATATGAACTGTAAGTATCTAATGGCAATACTTGTAGAATCGCTTCTAAAGCAACAGGCACCCCATGACCGTCCATACGAATCACTCGTTGTCCGATACGATGAGCTGGGAAGTTTGCATCCGCAAGTACCAATTCATCTCCATGTCCCATTTCCATTAAATATTTCACAAGTTCTGGGCTTAAAATTTTAGGAATTTGTTTTAACATTACTGAATTCCTCTCTTCACTTTATTGAATTTCAAGCGAATTTCTTCAAAATTCGAAATTGCGCGACTTTCATAACGCGTTACAGGTTCTGAAGCCTTGATAATGTCTTGTGCTTCTTTGCGACTTGAAATCACTCCAAGAGTCAACATTTGTGACAAGATATTTCCAAGTGCACTCGCTTCGACAGGGCCTGTAATCACTGTACGTCCTGTAAAGTCTGCCGTTAACTGGCAAAGCAATTTGTTTTGAATGCCTCCGCCGACCATTTGAACAGTTGTCATTTCGTGTTTTGTCAATTGCTCTAATTGAGTAATCGTTTCTAGATAGGTTAAAGCTAAACTTTCTAGAACAACACGAACGATTTGACCTTTCGTTTGTGGAACTTTTTGTCCACTCACTTTACACCATTCTTTAATTTTTGTTTCCATTTCTCCAGGAGAAGCGAAAACTGGGTCATTTGGATGAATCCAAGTTTGGTTGTCAGTGACTTCTTCGGCTAATGTGACCATTTCGCCAAAGCCAACTTCTTCCCCTTGCAAGCGCCAGTCGCGTTGTAATTCTTGAATAATCCACATTCCTGTTGTGTTTTGTAAGAGACGATATTTACCATCAAAACATCCTTCATTAGTAAGTCCTGATGCAAATGCTTCTTCCGTCACAACGGGTTCGTCAGATTCTGTTCCAACAAGCGACCAAGTACCACATGAAATAAAGACAGTCCCTTTTTCATGTTCATATGGAATCGCAAGTACTGCAGCAGCTGTATCATGTCCAGCTCCTGCAATCACGTCAAATGAATCAACTTTCAACTGTTGAGTGATGCGAGGTGATAATTGTCTTAAAACTGCACCATTCTTCGTTGGTGTTGTAAACCATTTACGTGGAATATCTAAGCGTTCAAATACTTCTTCAGAGAAATCTTGTGTGAAGATATCCAGTAACCCACTTGTACTTGCAATAGTATATTCATTTGAAAGCACCCCTGAAAGTAAGTAGTTGATTAAATCTGGGATAAACAACACGCGTTGAACGATATTTTTAAGTTGTGGTTTTTCTTGCAAATCTGAGTAGATTTGTAAGACCGTATTAATGGTTGCAGGCTGCACACCTGTTTTTTGGAACAATTCTTTCTTCGAGATAGCGTTATAAAATGACTCCTCATATCGACCCATCCGATTATCTCTGTAACAATGTGGTTGATAGAGCAAATCTCCATTTTGATCTAGATAGGCATAGTCTACTCCCCATGTATCAACAGAGATGGAACGAATCGGAATCGAATCTTTGGAAGCCTTCTTGATTCCTTGCTTAATTTCTCCAAACAAGTGCAGCAAATTCCAATACAAACCATCATTAAGATTCACCGGTTCGTTTTTGAACCGATGAACCTCTGATAATTGGAGGGAGCGTCCGTCATAAATCGCCTGCATAACACGTCCTGAACTTGCACCTAAATCAATGGCTAATAATTTAATCAAGCTCATGTTTTCTCCTCCATTACTAATCCCTATTTTTTATTCGTATAGTAAAGCTTTGATTTCATCGCTATCGATGTTCTTAGCATCATACCATTTAGAACCAGTATCCACGTCTTTCACTGTTTCACCTTTAGCTGCGGCAACTGCTAATTTAACAGCTTGGTAACCAATTTGAACTGGGTCTTGAGTTACAGAACCAACGAAGATTCCTTTACGGATAGCATCTTGTTGTAATGCACCTGAGTCGAACCCAACAGCTAAGATCTTGTCTGCGCCAAGTTTAGATTCTTTGAAGCCGCCGTTAGCATTGATGATTGCTTTTGCAGCGAATTCATTAGAACCATAGATTGCAACAGTATCTTCTTTTTCAAGAACTGTAGAAGCTTCAGTTTTACCTGCAGCATCATCTACTTGTGCTGGAACACGAACTTCGATTACAACTTTTGCATCCGCTTCGTTTACATCGTTTTTGAACTTGTCATGTCCAGTTACAGCAGTTTTAATGCCTTTTTTATTTAATAATTCAACCATTTTATCAATGAAACCACTTGTTCTTTGAGTGATTGAAAGTGAGTTTACTTCTTGAGAAACAACCCCGATACGAACTTTCTTGTCGCCGATTTTCTTTTCTAGTAATGGGAATAAGTGTTCAGCGGCATTACCACCAGCAGCATGGTTATCTGTTGAGGCAGTAGCTTTAATTGCTCCTTCTGGTGCCCCAGGAACCCCTGAGTCAAACCCGATAATAGGAATGTTTTTAGATTGTGCTTGTTTAATCGCATCTAATTCTGCTTCAGTATCTAATGCAGCTAAAGCGATTGCTTTTGGATTTTTGTTGATCGCGTTATTTAATTGTTCCAATTGTTCTGAGATAGCTGTTTCATTTTGAGGTCCTACGAAATTAACTTTAGCCCCTAATTCTTGAGCTGCTTTTTCAGCTCCTTTGTTAACTGCTTTCCAGAAGTCATGTTGGAAACCTTTCGCGATCACTTCCACTTTGAAGTCGCCACCTGATTGAGATTTTCCACCATCAGCATTTGATTTATTTGATGTACATCCTGCTAATAATGCAGAAGCACAAGCTAGAGTTGCAATAGCATATTTGAATGACTTTTTCATAATGTTTTCTCCTTTATATGTCCCTTTTGATCCTTCCAAGAAGGAGTCTTCCCAACTCATTGTGTACAATATCAAACTTATTTTTTCTTATTCATGCGGATTAAGATATCTGAGTAAACGGCAACGATTACAACAAAACCTGTAATGAATAATTGATAGTGTGGTTGTAAATCGATGTATGGTAAACCGATCTTCAAGACAGACATAATGAATACCCCAATGATAGTACCAACAACAGAACCAACCCCACCAGCAAGTGAAGTACCACCAACTACTACTCCGGCGATGGCATCAAGTTCCATACCGTTCCCTGTACCAGGAAGGATTGTTGAATATGTTGCAGCATATGCAATACCAGCTAGACCTGCTAGAAGTCCACTGATAACATAAGCCATACCTTCCCATTTGATAACGTTTACACCTGAAAGTCTAGTAGCTTCTTTATTTGAACCGATAGCAAAGATGTAACGACCAATTTTTGTTTTGTTTAAAACAATGGCTGCAATAATCGCTACGACAATCAAGACGATCAACCCGGTCGGAAAATTATCTTGCGTTCTGAATAAGTCTTTATACCAGCCTTCACCAGTTCCACGTAATGGGAACGTTACACTTTGTACGTTTGATACGATTGAGCTTAAACCACGTGAAATCATCATTGTACCAAGTGTTGCGATGAATGGTGGCAATCCAAATTTCGCAATTAAAATTCCGTTGAATAATCCAAATACACCCCCAATCACTAATATTGCCAACAATGCTAGCCATAATGGCCAACCCATTTTTGTATGGAGTACTCCACCAACGATGGCAGAACACATCATTACTGTACCGATTGATAAGTCAATACCACCGGTGATAATAACGAATGTTACCCCAATTGCTAAGAAACCAATGTAATAAGATGCGTCTAAAATGCTTACCGCTGTATCAAACGAACGGAACGATTCACTTGAGACTGCAAAGAATGTGAAAATCACGATCAACGCGATTAATGCAATTAATTTTTGTAATCCAACTGATTGTACCAGTTTCGTCCATAGGGACTTTTTCTCTTCCATATCAATACCTCTCTTCGATTATCGATCCGTTGCTAAAGCGAGGATACGTTCTTGAGTTGCTTGACTAATATCAAGTTCCCCTGTTTTACGTCCTTCACACATGACAACAATACGATCGCTCATACGTAAAATTTCTGTAAGCTCTGAAGAAATCATAATGATTGATTTTCCTTGAGCTACCAGTTCATTCATTAATGAGTAGATTTCACTTTTCGCACCAACGTCAATTCCTCGAGTTGGTTCGTCAAAAATTAGAATATCGCTATTTTGTTCTAGCCATTTCGCAATAACAACTTTTTGTTGGTTACCACCTGATAAGTTACGAACTAGTTGTTTCGATGATGGTGTTTTCGTTCTTAATTGTTTAACGAATTCATCACTGACTTTCACAATTTCACCGTCATCGATTAAACCACCCTTAATGTACTTATCAAGGTTTGTCATTACTGTGTTATTGGCAATGGTCATATCAACGATACATCCATAACGTTTACGGTCTTCTGAAAGATAACCAATACCTTCTTTAATCGCATCTTGAGGAGATTTAATATCAACCTCTTTACCATTAATTTTAATGGTTCCACTATCTTTCTTATCAGCCCCGAATAGTAAACGAGCTACTTCTGTACGTCCAGCCCCCATTAATCCTGAGAAGCCTAAGATTTCACCTTTATGAAGCACAAAGCTAACATCTTTTACGTGGCTTCCTGAGTTCAAATGTTCCACTTCTAATACAACTGG
>CALIJD010000004.1 GCA_938017885.1 uncultured Granulicatella sp. | reverse complement strand
TCAAGTGCGATGGTGTTTCCGATTGCGATTAAATCAGCATCGTCTAAGACACGTACGCTAGTCGTATCATCAATCATTAAGAACTCAAAGTTTTTCTTGTTTTCAACGATATCACTGGTAGTCCCCGTTCCGTCTTTGAAAGAACTAGATAGTTTAATCAGTCCGGCACTTTCTAATAAACGAAGGGCACGAGTCGCATTATATGGACTATCTGGAAGTGCAATTTTTGCACCGTTTGGTAAATCGTTTAGACTTTTCACCTTCTTAGAGTAAAGCCCCATTGGTTCGATATAAGTCGTACCGATTGGAACGAGTTTGTTGGAATTCGCTTCGTTAAATCCCTGCAAGTACCCAATGGATTGGAATGCGTTGGCATCGACGGTTCCGTCAGCCACACTTTCGTTCAATGGCACGCCACCGTTAATTTCTTGTACTTCGATTTTAAGACCTGCTTTTTTAGCTTGTTCAGACTCGGCAATATGTCTCCATATATCCGCATCAGAACCAACGGAAGCAATTTTAACGGTTTTAGGTTCACTGCTTGAAGCCTCTGAGCCTTGCGAAGCTTGAGAGCTTGAAGCAGTGTTATTTCCGCAAGCGCCTAAGACGAATGCAGTAGAGAGTGCGATTAGGGATTTAGCAATCATTTTTAATTTCATATTGGGGGGTTCCTCCAGTCTAGGTGTCTAATGTTTCTTACTGAATGAGTGATTAAATGACTTTTCTCTCGAAAGGATCGATACTAATACCTTGTTTCAATACTTGTTTGGCGTATTCTTTTGCGCCAAATAATGAATGGTCACGGTAGTTTCCGCACTGAACGGCGGATACGCCTTGAATATCTTTGAATTGAATCTTATCAACGATTTCTTCTAGCGTTGATTTCAATGCGCGTGCAATGTCTTCTGGTGATCTCTCTTCCCATAAAATTAAGTGGAATCCTGTACGACATCCAAAAGGAGAGATATCGATAATTCCTTCTAAGCGGTCTCTTAAAAGATCAGCTAATAGGTGCTCAAAGGTATGAACCACACCAGTTGGCATTTCTTGTTTATTCGGTTGTAAGAAACGGATATCAAAATTTGAAATCACATCTCCTTTTCTTCCGTGCTCATTCGCAATTAATCGAACATAAGGAGCGATGACCTTGTTGTGGTCGAGTGTAAAGCTTTCTACTTCAGCCATGTTTATTCCTCCAATCATTGAAACAAAATAAAAAAAGCCCGCACTTCTAGCCAACGCTAAAAGGACGAGTTGAAGTTGTGGTGGCGCCATTACAGTCTTCTTATAGAAGATTACTTCCGTACAACTATACGGTAACTCTGTAACGGGAGAACCCGTATTGTCCTAGCAAATCAGACAATCAGCTCAAAAACCTCGTTAAAAATAGAGTGATATTCGGTTTGCGGTAAGCTCTATTTTTGACTCTCTTTTCACAGCGTTTCAAATAAGTTATATAAAGACTATACTAGAAATAAAGAAAATTGTCAATCTCAAAAACAAACTATACGAAATGTTTTCATGAAATAGTTCGTGATTTTGTAAAATATACGTACTATGAAGATGGTGTTTTTTTAATTCGTTCGTTTTTACAGTTGGGCACACTGTTGTTTTCGAGCCGAAGAGGGGAAGTTCATAAAATAATAGTAGAATGTCATGAATTTGTAATTTTTTTACGGTATACTATGGTTAACAATTTCAAAATGAAGGTGACAATAATGACATTATTAGACGTACAGCACATACAAAAAGTGTATCAAACAAGATTCGGAGCTACTGAAGTAACCGCACTAAAAGACATTAATTTCTCAATTGAGGAAGGCGAATATGTGGCAGTCATGGGGGAATCTGGTTCAGGGAAAACGACGCTTTTAAATATTTTAGCGACTCTAGACCGTCCAACAGAAGGGAAAGTCCTCCTAAATGGTGAAGATATTCAAAAAATCTCAGACAAAGTATTAACGGAATTTCGTCGCGATCATCTTGGATTTGTGTTCCAAGATTTCAACCTGTTAGAAACATTATCGGTGTATGACAACATGGTGCTTCCACTCGTATTGGCTCGTCGACGAATCGAAGAAATGGAAAAGAAAGTGAAGCCAATTGCTGAAATGCTTGGGATTGAAGATTTATTGAAAAAATATCCCTATGAATTATCAGGCGGTCAACAACAACGTGTAGCTATTGGACGTGCCATGATTACCGATCCAAGTTTACTACTGGCCGATGAACCGACAGGAGCGTTGGACTCAAAATCA
>CALIJD010000003.1 GCA_938017885.1 uncultured Granulicatella sp. | reverse complement strand
ACATATTCTTGGTCGCTGATACGCATTCCCATGAACACCTGCGTTGTCAATTGTCTGTGTAAGGTTACAAGCGTTGAGTAATTCGTCATTAAGTCTTTATAGTTCCCCACAAATACTGGCGTAATGCCATACTTAGGTCCTTCTAACAAAAGCTCTTTGAACTGATTTTCTGTAATGTTGAGACTTTGTCCAAGGATTTGGATCTCCGGAATGATAATGAGTGATTGAGTATATTCACCAGGTTGCGTCATCCGTTCCTTCAAGTTGTCTAAGATGATATTCATTCCTTCTTTAACGCTCAGTGTATCGCTGAAACGATGGGCTTCCTTAAATTGATCTAATGGCACTAATCCTAATGGATCCACAATCACAACTTGAACAGGAGTCGTATATTGTTGCAACTGGTAAGCTAATACTTTGTAGAACTGAGTAACACTTCGAACATTATCACTGACTAACGAGATGGCTTTATCTAATGTAAACGCAGCCACTTCGACCATTTCTCTCGTTAACCCGAGTAATACTTGATGGTTTCGTTTCGAACGGTCTACTTGAGCTTCCACCATTTCTGGTGTCACCACTTCTGGCAACATCGGAATTGGTTGTGGTAATGCACCTGTCCAATAACGAGACATTTCTTGCGCTTCTGCTTTCACTTGCTGAATCAAGAATGAATTATCTTCCACAGCATACGGCACACACACTTGGAATGAAACAACTGTATCTTGCTTCATTAATCCGCGACCACGGATATCCAAAAGCACTTGGTCTGTACGGCCAACAATACTTGTAACATCGCTCTGTTCGAATAAGTAGAGCGCAATTTTTGTTTTAAAGTTTGCTTGTAATTGTACACGCATAGCATTGAAACGAGACATCGTTGTGATGAGGTAGACTCCTAGAGAGGCCCCCTCACGTGCTAGAATATTAACGGTTTCGTTAAAGGCTTCGCTGAAAGTAGCATCATTCACTCCATCAAAACTATCGATTGCAATAAATAGTGAAGGGAATGGTGTTACAGCGTCTCTGTTGTATTGTTGCATATTACTTGAGCGCGCCTCACTAAGAGCTGCCTTTCGTACCTTCACTTCTTTTTGAAGTCGACGTAATGACTTCATCACTTTCTCATTATCATCTGCTGTAAAGTAGTCCGCCACATGTGGAAAATCTACTAAAGAAATTAATCCACTCGTTCCAAAGTCATATAAATAGATATGCGATTGTTCTGGCGTTGTTTTACGCATTACATCAATCAATGCATTTTGGATAAAGGTAGATTTCCCATATCCTGGACTTCCAACGACCAGAATATGACCACAATCGTTGAAATCAACGGTCAGTGGCAATTGCGCTTGTTGTTCTGGAATATCTTGATATCCCAATAAAAAATCAGGATGTTTATTTTCTCCCCAATAATGTTTAAATTGAATATCTTGGATATCTTCCGCTGCAATTCTCTCTTTTAACGGTGGAAGCCACGGACTTGCGACCTTTGGAAGATGTAGCGATTCGAATACACGCTTTGCTTCTTGAACGACCGCATCCAATTGTGTTGGCAATCGTTTCTGATTCCCACTATCATCTAATCCACTTAAGTCTTTATTGATCGCTTCATACTGGCCATTATCTTTAATGGCATACACTGTCGTATCTCGATGTGTAGAACGTACCGCTTCTGGTTCATAATCGGCTCCACTCCATGCACTTTGGAATAATTCATAGATTTCGTTATTTCCAACTTGTAAGTATCCACGACCTGTCTGCGTAATTTCTGCAGCATCTGGCGTTTTAATAATTTCACGCGAATCAGCCACATCTTGTACTTTCAAGGCAATCTTAAACTTCGAGTTAGACCAGATTTGGTCATCCACTACTCCGCTTGGTTTTTGAGTCGCTAAGATTAAGTGAATTCCGAGCGAACGTCCAATACGTGCTGCAGATACTAACTCTTTCATGAAGTCAGGTTGGTTCGTTTTCAATTCTGCAAACTCATCCGAAATCAAGAATAAATGAGGCATTGGCTCAGTGGCTACACCCTCTTTAAATAATTTCATGTACTGATGAATATGGTTTACATCGTATTCTGCAAATAATCGTTGACGTTTCTTCAATTCTGCTTGAATAGACACTAGGGCACGATTGGCTTGGGCTACATCTAAGTTCGTAATCGCTCCAACTAAGTGCGGTAAGTCCGCAAATAGGTTCGCCATCCCCCCACCTTTGTAGTCAATCAAGAGAAATGCGACTTCATATGGATGGAAATTCACCGCTAATGAAGCAATATACGATTGTAAGGTTTCAGATTTCCCAGAACCTGTTGTCCCTGCCATTAGTCCGTGAGGTCCATGCGCTTTTTCATGTAAATTCAACATTAATAATTCATCACGGCCACGTAGCCCTAATGGTACAGCCATTGTTTGGTACGTATCATTCGTTGCCCAACGATGGTTCATATCTAATGCTTCTACAGAATCGACACCATACATTTCTAAGAATGTGACACTATCTGGAATCGCGTTTCGTAATGTTTGAACATGCGTCACTTGAGCCAAGTCTCTTGCAAATTGTTCTTTAGCTTCAGTGGATAGCTTCTCAAAAGTCACAAATGGTTTATCCATATATTCGCCATTATGGAGTCGTAATGTTCCTTGACGGTTTCCTTTGAAATCCACAACCGTTTTTACATGTTCTGGTAGGCTTTCAATTACATCTTCTACAAAAAGATAGCTAATTCCAAGGTGTGATAAATCTTCATTGATAAACTCCATAATATTATGGTCTAGCATTAGAGATAAATCCGTAATCACAAATACGTAATGAGGAGTAAAGGTGAGTTGTTTATTACTTCCCGCTTGTTCAGCTGCTTGTTTACGTTCTTTGATCATTTGATAGAGAGACGTTAACAATTGATCGCGACTCCGTTGATGATATACAAAACTACGGCAATTGAACTGCTGAAGTTTCATATGCGGTAACCAACGACTCCATTCCCATAGCGGAAGTTCTTCTTCACGAAACACTGGAACAAATTGCACATCATGGTAACTATGGAAAGTAGCCAACTGCATCATCGCTTGTTGCACTTGCTCAATGACTGTTCGACGCGAACCGATATAGCCTGTAGGAGCTGATAATAAATCATTAGTAATGGGTAGATTTTCCAAAAATTGATAATGAGCCACTAATTCCGTTACTTGTTCACTAATGGCTTCGTTATATTCTGTTAACTCAGATTTCTTATAATCGATTTTAAAGCTAGGAATGATCCTTCCTGTCCCTAGACGGTACGTTAGAAAATCAAAGTGATGAGGTGTCTTTTCATAGAGACGTCTATCAGTATTTTTAGCCATTTCCATGACCTGCTCCATACTTGGATAATGATAATTCAACGCTTCTTCCTGCTCTTTAGATAAGTCATACAGCTCTTTATATTTCTCATTCAAATACGCTTTATAGTTTTCCATCTTTTTCGCTTTCAGACGTTTATTTTGTTTTTTGTCTGAGAAGAAACTATGGACTGAGGTGATTAAAGTAATGACCGACATCCCCATCATCATAATCATCATTCCGCCATTTCCTGTAAGAAAATGCGTTGCGACCGTAAGCCCAATCATCGCAAGCGGCATGATAATTAATTTTAATAGCGATTGCTTCTGCATATGATCCTCAGTTGGAGGCGCTAAGATGCTCACCACATCATCTGGCTCACGTAAAATGAAACGTGGGGAACGGTGAAAATCACTGAATTTATCTTCCCCGTTCTCTTCAAAGTCCAATTGTATTAATTCTGATTCAATAGGATGAATACTAGCTATGAGAGCTCGTTGCCCATCCATTTTGACTAAATACCCACTTGACGAAAACACACTGTCTCCTTCACTCATTTGAATGGACGCGTTCACTTTTTGTCCATTTAAGAAGATAGGTTTTGAAGTTACAACTTCGTATCCAGTAGGGATTTGTCGGATTAATAACTCATCACTTTCCTCGATTCGAACTGTATGAATAGCCTCTGGTCCAATCGTAATAGGCACGTTCGTCATTAATGTTTGTAACGTGTATTCAAACACAAATAATTCTGCATGTATGTCATCACTCAAAGAAATTGCATGCTTCCCGTAAGAATACGTTTCATGATTATACGTCACTAGTCCATTCTTGACGGTTAGTTTATCCGCATAAGGATTTTTAATGACAATATCATCATTCATAAATGCACCTACACGGTAGGGTCTTTCCTGTGAAATGTCGTATATCGTATCTTTCAGTTTAATTAAACAAATCATCTTACTCCTCCGTGTTAGTTTTCTTTCGTTTTTTGTTGTGTTGGTAAATATTGTTTTTTGAGTTCTTCTAACTTACCTTTATAACGATTAATTTCTTCCGTTCTTTTTTCAGAAGTTAAACTTGGATCTCGTTGGATATCATCGATTTTCTTCGTTAAACCGTACATTAATAATTGCGGGTCATCTAAATAACTCGCAATATCCATTGCTTCATCAATCTTATTCTGACCGATAAGAACCCAATAACGTAGATAGTCTTCATTCGTTTGAGTCGTAATTTTTCCTAGCGTTGTTTTTTGAGCGTCCGTTAACGGTTCAGTCATTATTACAGAGTACGCAACGATATACTTGTCTTCTGGCGATAAGCTTTTACTATCCATATTTTTAACGGAAGATACTACCTTAGAATAGTCTTTTTGGATGAAGGATAAGCGTACATTCGCAATCGTTTGCTGTTGTGGTTGAGTCACGAACATGTGATATCCTAAAAGACTGGCAAAGATTACCGATAATACTCCAAATAGAATCCCTGTTAATTTCCATGTGAATAATCTCTTACGAGGGACACGCACCATTTCTTTTGCCACGCGTTGCTTTTCATACTCCAAGTGCTCATTTAGTAAACTTACAACCTCCTCTATGGTTTCTGCAGAGAGAATACTCTCAGTAAATTTATGTCCTTTATAAAATTCGAGTTTTCCTTGTGCGAGTTCTTCATACTTTGCTTTTGTATCTAAAACAGAAATAATCATAGATTTATAATGTTTTAAGAAAGTTGCTTCCGTTATTTCTTCATAGGGAGGAACTTGACCTTTGACCCCACGGAAGATGAGTTTCGCAATCCCATTTTGAGTGAAAACAAGATTATCAGGGGTTAACGAATAAGTATAGGCACTTGTTTTTAGTGCTTCATACAATTGACCAATATTCATTAGATACCGTAGTTGTTCTTCTAAAGGAAGCTGAAATACTACACCATAATCTTGAACGGTCTCTGTTTCAGCTTGAAACAGATAGGCGCTTTCTGTTTCTTCAATTTGTAGAGATACTGCTTCTGGAATGCTCACTTCTAATAATGTTAAAGCCAATGCAATATTGCCTTTAAATTCTTCTTTCGTTACTTCAAGAGTTTTCAATTTCGTTCGCTCGCTTTCTATAATGTTTCAACCATCAGTTGGATTCCGTCATGTAAATAGTTCACATCTTCAATTCTTTGTAAAGCTGTTAATACAATTCCTTTTTCATGAATGCGGACACTTGGAGTATTAACCTCAAACGCTAACTGATAGGCATCCTTCACAATATTTAATAATTCCTTCATACTTATTCCTACTGGGATTCGAAGATCATATTTCCCATAGGCAAACTTTTCTAAATTCAATGTGATATTAATATAGGTATTACGCATGATGAGTTTTCCTTTTCTTCAAAAATTGATAAACCGAAACACCACTAACCAAAAATCCCAAACCAATGAACGCTATCACAAACCACACAGACTCTTTTTGAGGAGGCCGTAATGTCACTCCTTTAGAAGGAGATGGTGTGCTCTGTGTAAGAAAGAATTGAGTAGTATCTATTGGATTTAATTTTTGTGGGGTTGTCGATAAAAAAAGAAGAGCATTATCTTCTGTTCCAGATAATGACTCTTCTGCCTGTTGTTTTGAAATCATTTGAGACAAAGAGGCATCAAACAGTTGTTTTAACAAAACGTCTTGTTCAAAATATGTCTTCTCTGTTACTTGTGGTGTGACAGGTACATCAACATTAATTTTTAATGACCCTGTTTCTGCCCAAACTTCGCCCGTGAGGACAACTATCATGCCAAGTGTTAACAATAGCACTCGACTGATTAATTTCATTGTCTACTCCTTTATTGTTTGATTATTTTTTCTATAAAATAACATACTACCTACAAATCCTAAAATTCCAACAAGAGAAATAATAAGAACTGAAATCCATGAGGTAGGTTGTTGATTAATAACCGTATGCAGCATTTCTTCTGCAGATATAAATGGTGTGAGATACGTTAAGAGTGGCGAAACACTACCATAGTACGTATCAAACAATTGCCCTAGTGAAATTACATAGATTACAACAAAAGCTAAACTTACTAATAAGCCATAAGATTTTAACCATGTCATCAGTGCATGATGCATAAATATGATACTTACACCAATAACAAGGGACACACCGCAGAGTACAAATAATTGGTCTGCTGGAAGGTTCAACTTCATCCCTACCACAACACTTACAAATAGTCCGATAAGTGCACCGATACCCGCTAACAACGCTAACGGTAGGAAGTTAACTGTAGGCTGATTTGATAGGTACTTGTTGGTTTCGAGAATTTGCCAATTACCGTGTTGTAACATATAGACAAACGCTAAGGTCATTACAGCAATAATCAGCACCATTAATACACCCGTTCTGTTATCGGTTTGCTGACGAGAATTGCTAGAAGAACGAACATCCGCCATTGAACCATCTACTGGATGTGACAAATAGTCATATACTACCGTATTAGCCGTATTTCCTGACTGAGTATTTGACATTACTTGAGTAAATTCTTTTAAGAACGAACTGTTTGATTCATACTCTTTTGCCATCACTTCATCCATTGTTGCTACGGAATTTTTATACTCAGTCCCTTTATTTTCTAGCGATTTCACATCTTCATTTAATCGATTATATTCTTGACGAATAGAGGTCGCAATTTGCTGATGATTCTTCGTGTTATCCATTAACGAACGACTAGCCTGCATTAGTGTAGCTAAATCTTTGTTAATCGCTAATCCCACATTCGTTAAATCCGTGTTATCTCGTTTTTCAGAATCTACAAAAATAGGTTTACTTTCAAGAGTTTCTTTAACTTTTTGAGTTTGTGCTACAGCCTTTGTTAATTCTGCGTTGACATCCCTCATTAATTTTTGATAGGCATCTATATTATTTTTTAAAGCCTGAACATCTGTTGATAAAGCACTTGTTTCCGTTGTAAATTCTGACGGAATTACTAATTTATCTTTTACATCATTCGTAAGAGTATTCGTTACTAAATCAACTAACACTTCATCCAGTCTATCTAACGCTAACTGAGCATATAAAGAATCCGAAGCTGGTTGTTTTGGATCTGCCTGTCTATTGGAATATAAATCAACCCCATAGACTGCCTTTACTTGTCCAGCAAACTCAAGGTATGATTTCACATCATTAAATACAG
>CALIJD010000002.1 GCA_938017885.1 uncultured Granulicatella sp. | reverse complement strand
AAAAGTTATTAGTGTGGAAATATGCTCTGCAAAGCATAGATAAAGCAAAATAAATGGAGTTACCACGAGTAAGTAGTGTAGTCTTAGGTTTATCAGAGAGTAACACTCATAAAATTAGGAGTAGTTTATTTTATTCGCGTTGCTCCAGTTTTAAGACCGGAAGGCAAGCTCTGCCATGTTTTGTCCCCCTCACAAATTCAGAGAAGTAACCCGCCTGGCTCATCCTAAGCCCCGCACCCCATCGAAATGGACTCTCCCGTGTTTTCGAAGCAAAGAATAAAACAGGTTGATACTGCACGATTGGAAACGACCCTCCTCGGATTCTATAGTAACAACAATAGCGAAAAGTAACCGATGTGAATTAGAGGGCGCCAGGAATTTATTCCTAGCGCCCTCTTTGAAGCTCGGTAGGATTGAGACCTAGGCTCAATCCGATGCCTTTACTATCATCACTATGAAGATGTCCCCAGAGGGCGATTTAAGACAACGTCTTAACCTTCATTTTCATTGAATCAATAGATTTTATTATAGTTCTCTTCGTCCTTCGATGGCACGCAGGAGAGTCATCTCATCTGCGTATTCGATGTCGCTGCCGACTGCTAGCCCGTGAGCCAGACGCGTTACTTTGATGCCCGCTGGCTTGATGAGACGCGACAAGTACATGGCAGTCGCTTCACCTTCCGCTGTCGCATTAGTGGCGATTATAACCTCTTGGACTTCCGGGTCCTGCAACCTCGTAATCAGCGACGTAATATTAATATCATCCGGCCCCGTCCCTTCCATCGGAGACAACACCCCGTGAAGCACATGATAGAGCCCTTTATATTCCTTCATCCGCTCCATACTCATCACATCTCGGGCATCTTCCACCACAAGAATCTTCGTATGGTCGCGCGTTGTATCCGCACAAATCTCGCACGGATCCTCTTGCGTCACATTGCCACAAACCGAACACATACGTAAGTCACGCTTGCAGCTGATGAGTGAATTCGCAAAAGTTAAGACGTCTTCTTCACGCATATCCATGCAGAAGAAGGCAAGTCGTGCAGCCGTCTTCGCACCAATCCCCGGAAGCTTCATAAAGCTGTCCATCAATCGTGCAATCGGTTCTGGATAATGCATGCTCCAACCTCCATTGATTAAAATCCTGGGATATTTAATCCTTTAGTGAATTGACCCATTGTTTGGTCGTTGGCTTTTTCCGCTTGCGTTAACGCGTCGTTTGTCGCCATTAACACTAAGTCTTGTAATAATTCTACATCCTCTGGATCAACTGCTTCTGGTTTGATTTCCACGTTTAAGACTTGGCGTTTTCCGTTTACCGTTACTTTTACCAAATCACTTTGAGAAGTTCCTGTGTATTCTGTTTGGTTTAACTCTTCTTGAGCCTGTGCCATTTGTTTTTGCAATTTTTGCATTTGTTTCATCATGCCTTGCATATTTCCCATTCCACGCATGGTTGTACCTCCGTTAATTCGTATTTTTTCTATTCTTCAATTTGAACGAACTCTTCTCCGAAAAGCTCAATCGTATCTTGTACTTTTTGTTTAAATTCTTGTTCTTCCTCAGAAATCGGCTCTTCCACAACGGGAGCATCGGTCACATGAGAGACCGCTTCGCCTTCTTTATTCTTCTTGTGCTCCAGAACGAAATCGGAACGAATTTGTTGCCATTGTTCGCTCGTGACTCCGACAAAGGTTCCGCTGTAGCCTCCGAGGCGTTCGAGATGTCCTTGAACTTCTTCATGGAATCCCACGGTCGTCTCGGCCAGTCCGCAAATATGTTCATACATAAATTGCATCACAAACCCATTTGGCCCTGCAGCAACCGGTTGTGCCTGGTTCATCAGCGCTCGTTGTTGCGGCGTTAAGCAGCTAAGCAAGTCGCCCCATAAGTCACGCACCTTTTCGATGTCTTCTTTGGTAGCTTCCATCAAAATCTTGTTCACGGCCGAAACATTTGGCTTGAAGCTTGCTTTTGGTGCTTTTGTAGCTGGTTTTGGCGGAGCTGGTTGCGAAGAAGGAACGCTTCCTCCTTGCATCAACGCAGACATTTGTTGACGTAACTGCGCGAGTTGTTGTTGCAATTGCTCCACTTCCGCGCTACTTGGCGCCTCTATTGTTCTAGATGTCGCACTTGTTTGCGGTTGTGCCATTTTAATTGTTAAGACTTCGAGTGAAATCGTTGGTTTTGTGGTGAAGCGCATTTCTTGTTGCGTTTGATTTAAAGCTTCCACAAAGCGGTATAAGAAGCTTGCATCCACTGCGTCTTTAAACTGCAAGAAGCGTTCGCTACGACCAACTGCCTCGCCACTTTGTTTGGCTACGAGGAGGTCTCTAGCAAATTCTAGCCATTCTTCCACCAAACGGCTTGCTTCTTTCCCCATTTTAAAGAGTTGTTGTAAGCTCTCCAACGCTTCTTCTGCTTTTTGCGCTTGTAAATCCGCTACAAAATCAATCATCAAGTCATCGGTCAGGCTTCCTGACACTTGAATCGCTTCTTCAAACGTGACTTTCCCGTCGCCAAATGAAATCATTTGATCGAGTAGACTAAGGGCGTCCCGCATTCCCCCGTTGGCACATCTAGCCACCACGCTTAAGGCATCCGCTTCGTACTCTATACCTTCTTGGTCTAGAATATACGCCAAGCGGTCGATAATTTCTTGTGACGTAATGCGTCTAAAGTCAAACCGTTGCGTCCGAGAAATAATCGTCGCTGGAATTTTATGCGGTTCTGTCGTTGCGAGAATGAAGATGACCTTTTGAGGCGGTTCTTCTAAAGTTTTTAAGAGTGCGTTAAACGCTCCTGTTGAGAGCATATGCACTTCGTCGATAATATAAATTTTGTATTCGGCTTGCGTTGGTGCATAACGCGCCTTGTCACGAATATCACGGATTTCTTCAACCCCATTATTGCTGGCCGCATCGATTTCGATCACATCGCCAATCGTTCCGTTCGTGATGCCTTTACAGATTTCACATTCGTTACAAGGTTCGCCGTTTTTTTGGTTTGGACAGTTAATGGCCTTGGCAAAGACCTTCGCGGCACTCGTTTTTCCTGTCCCACGAGGCCCCGTAAATAAGTAAGCATGACTCGTTTTTTGATTACTAATCGCGTTTTTTAACGTATGCGTCACCGCACTCTGTCCGACCATATCATCGAACGTTTGTGGACGCCATTTTCGATATAATGCTTGATAAGCCATATTACTTCCCTGCCTTTTTAAAAATTTACAGTTCTATTCTAGTATAGATTCTTCAAAAATTCTACTGTTCGACGCGTTTCATCGGCGCCTGTGAAGTCTGAATAAAGCGACTTTCTGTCCCTTTTGGAACAATGAGGGATAGACGGTGTTTTGCCCTTGTACAAGTCGTATACAGCATCATTTGTTCTTTCGCGGTATGATACGCTTCATCGGTCGCATTCCAAATGATGACCTCGTCAAACTCCATCCCTTTCGCCACTTGAATCGTCGTTAATACAAAGCGACTGCCAAGAGACTCACTGCTATCTTCTAGAAGCGCAATGTCTTCCATGTTTAGCAGTTGATGTAATGCTTTGGCTTCTTCCATCGTTCGACATAAAATCGCCGTTGTGTGATACACTTTGGGACTTTCTTCCAATAAGCCTTTCAAACGCGTGAGCTGCATGCCATCTGCATCGCTATACAGCGTTACTTCGCTTCCCGTACGTGGGAATACATTTTTATCGAGTGGCCATTTTAAGATTCCGTTGGCAAATCGTGTAATTTGTGCGGTACAACGATAGCTGATTTCAAGCGAGCGATTCATCAAGGACCGGTTTGGAAAGACCAATTCGACGAGTTCTGGATGGCGCGCTCCTAATGTGAAAATCGAAGAAGACGTCGTAAACGACTGGTAAGTGTCCCCAACGACCGTGAATTTCGCACGGAAATAAAAATTCGATAAAGTGCCTAGCCATAACAAGGACACATCTTGCACTTCGTCGATAAAGAGATGGCTATACCCCACATAATCGCGAACCGGAGTGACTCTTGTCGCCACATATTGCAAGAGGCGAATCCCTTCTGCCGTCACTTGGAGACGAGATCCTTCTATTTTCTTCAACGGAATTGGCGCATTGTCCATCTTCTCTAGTTCTTGACGGCGCGCTTTGGCTTTTGGCATCCATTGTTGAACCAAGTAGGCGATGTCCACGAACGCGAACATTTCTACTTGTTGCGTCACTTCAAGCACTTCTTTTTCAAAGACTTTTTGTCCAAGTACTTGGAAATACTCCGCCTCACTCTTCGTCTCAACATCCTTCATCAAGACTTCGATTTGCATCGCATTCATAGACTCGTAAACGGATTTGGCCTTCTCGGACATAAAGAATTTATTGAGACGGCGTTTTAAAGTACGCTCTAAGACGGTTTGCATTTGCGTTAATTGTTGATGCAATGGTAAGCTCACATTCACATTTTCAGTGAGTTTTTCGTAGTCCTTCATCGTAAAGACCGCTTGTCCTTTAATCCCGATTGCTCGATACGGTAAGTCTTTCGCCGTTAGCCCTTGGAGATTGCGATGAACGAGTGCAATCCACTCACTATCCGTTAAGTACACTTTACGGGTTGGCACTTGGCTTAACGCCGTCGTTTTATGCAAGTACATCTTGCGGTATAACTCAATCGTATGTTGCGCTAGCGTTTGTTGGTATAACTCACTTCCCGTTAAACTTGGGATCACATGCGATACGTATTTTGCAAAGAGTTGGTTGCGTGATAGAAGCAACATATCGCTCATCCGCTTGTCTTTGGCTTGATACATCAAATACGCAATTCGTTGGAGTAAGATTGTCGTTTTCCCACTTCCGGCGCACCCATTCACGATGAGCCAGTCTTTCGGGTTCAGACGGATAATTTCATTTTGTTCTTTTTGAATCGTTGCGGTGATTCCTTCTAAATGCCCATCCTTATTCGTCGGTGCACTTAAGGCCTCCATTAAGAGCGATTCTTCATTTTCAATATCATAAACAGACTGTAAGGTTCCTTTTTTGATGACGATGTCGCGTTTTAGGAAGGCTTGTGCTTTTTGCGCTCCATTTGGAGTCTCGTAATGGAGCTCTCCTAAGGTTCCTTCATAAAACAAACTTGCAATGGGTGCTCTCCAGTCATACACTTGCACTTGATCTTCTTCATCAAAGAAGGTCGCTGGTCCAATATACATTTTTTCTACTTTTTCGTCTTTTCCAAATTGAACGTCAATTCTTCCAAAGTATGGAGATTCTTTTTGTCTTTCTAATTGCTGGATTCCATACTGAATTGTATCTTGTCTAGTGATATCCAGGTCGCGTTCTTGCAGACGTTTTTCTTCGAATGCAATTTTGTCTTCCATTAGCTTTTTTACACCGTCTAGATGCTTAGCTTCTTCTTGGAAATTCTGGTTCTTCATGCGACTCACTCTCCCTCCACTGGATATTCTTTCTCATAAAAACAGGCTGAACCTCTGGTCCAGCCTGAATCTTCTTCTATGTACATACAGCACATAGCGAACATTACTTATAGCTGCTTCCTTCCGGACCTGACTCGATTCATAAGTTCGCTATTGCCATATGGCCTAACGGCACGTATTATTATACAAAACTTCTTTTTGAAAAGCAAGCAGATAACGCTTGAGAAAGAAATTATTGGAAACGACAAAATAAGAGTGCGCAAATGAAACTATCCCATCGGTTTTTACGGTTAAATGCTGGGAGTATTCCATACATAGTTTTCTCTTCTTAAAAGCACACCCTTCGGGGATTGATTTCTTCGAATGCTTGCGGATTATTTTATAATCGCTGTTACGGGGCACCGGTGTAAGTCGTGGTCTTACACCTTCGAAGCTTCAAACGCGGAGTAAGGAACGAGTTCCTACTCCGCGTAATTCACATTCGATGCACTTCCCCGTTACTGCGATTATAAAATCCGCAAGCTTCTCCGAAATCAGCATGAAGAAATAAATAGTGTGCTCCCTAGCGCAAACGATGGATTTTTTTCGCTCCTCAATTTTCATTTCTTTTTCAAGTGAATCTGCTTGGATTTCTAGAATAAAACCGTGCCAAAGGATGGCAAAAGAGACACTAAAAAAGATAGTCTCTCCAGAAGGAAAAACTATCTAAAAATGTTTGCTTGTGCTTACTGATGGTTTGCTTTTTTGTCTTCGTCTCTTTCATCGAAAAATAACATCAATGGGAGTAGCGTCCACAACAGATTTCCATCGAATACACTTAGCCAGGATTCGCCTGTATATAATTTCAGCCCTATTCGAAGGATTAAGGCCAGGACATTGACCACGATGGCTAGCGTAAATAATTGTTTGGCTAATTGAGAACTTTCTTTTTGTTTCGGTTTTTCCATGTTGAACTCTCCTTAGTTGCTTTTCGTTATCTTTATTAAAGCATGTAATGGAGGCGTGCAACAGACACTTTCGTCATTCATTTACATTACTAAAGTCATGGTCTGTTAAATGAAATTCCTATTTTTTAGGGACAATTCTTTCTTCCCAATACTCCTTCACATCGATTTCTCCCCAATTTGTAGAAGTGAAACGACTCGGATAAATCGTAGTCCAGTCTGACAATATCTTTTCTTTTAATACTCTATCAAATTCACTCTGAATCTCGTCCAATGAAGTCCCATTTTGTTTTAGATAGTCCTCTATTTTTTCTTTCGCATAAATGTCAGTCTTGCCATCAAAATACCACATATTTTTTTCTAACGTTTTATTCTCTGGGAAATATTGGTAGTTCATATTAATGGTTGAATCAGCATTGGCTAGTTTTCGTTGTATTCTAATTTTAAAATACGGCACTTTAGAATCTAAAAAATGGAAATGATAGGACATGATAGTGATATTGCTTGGTAATTGATTTTCTTGATACTCCACTCGATGTTGATAAAAATCTTCTGAATTATCATCATAGAATTTTATATCTTTGATTTTGCTAAAAGCTCTTTTCCTAAATAATTGCTCATACGAACGATAGTCACTCTCTTCATAATAAATTTCATCTAAAATATTATGAATTCGGTGATTTTTATAGATGAGAAATCCTATTAACAGAAGCAAACATATACCTATTATGAAAATTATCCTTACTATTCTTTTCTTCATGGGTGCTATCCTTTTTCTCAATTTTTTTCAAAGCTAATTTTACCACATTCTAAATAGAGTACCTATTTCTTATCAAAAGAATAATCATTTACTAATAAAATTTTACACATTAAGTATTGATAGCTCTCTTATTCGACTAATTCGCAAAACTCTAGAGAAAACAAAAAGCAGCAAACCAGATTGATTTGCTGCTTTTTCTCTAAAATAAGTTTATGCTTTGGATGGTTTGGATAAGAAAAATAGGTAAAGTCCAAAGGCTAATTTAATAATGGCATCGATATAGGCGATGGTCACGAGGGAGCTTTGCGGAGAGAGGTATCCGACTGCTGCATTGATCACGCATGCCAATCCTAGGAAGATCATTGATTTTCCATGGACGAAGTAGTATGGGAAGAAATGGATCCCTGTTGCAAGAAGTGCACCTAACCAGATGAGTCTCCAGTTTTCTGATTCGAAGAATGGTCCTCCTAAGAGTACAAGTAAAATGAATAAAAGAATCACTGAGTATAACGATACTTTTCGTTGGAAAGGCGTTGAAGGTCCGTCCGAAAACTTATGAAGGACTTTTTTATTCAGATTGATGGAAAAGAAACTCACCACATAGCCGATGCTGAAGACCTGCATATTAATGATTTGTTCTCCACCTACAACCGTCGCGAGTGCAATCACGAATGCGACCGCAATAAGCCATAATCCACACGCTTTTTTGTAATTGAATTCTAACGTTTCTCCTTTGTTATAACCTAAAAATGACATCTGTATTCCTCCAGTTCACTTTGAAACTTTTAACGACATTTCTATTCTACTCCTGTGAAAATGCGAATTCAAACGTCAACACCCATTAAGCGTCCTATCTAGTGAGGGGATTTTCTTTTTGGAGGAATTTGCTGGCTAGTGAATAGACTTGCTTGATTGCCTTGCCCTCCAGCTTCCATGTTGCTAGTTCTGCTTCGATGAGTTCGGGGTACTTCTTGCTAATATCTCGAAGGGCATTGCCGAGAGATTTTCGGACATACTCGCTTTCGTCTTCTTTGAGGGCGGCAATTCTTCGGATAGCTTCATAGGGGTGTTCTTTAAAATACGGTCTGCTCGTCCAGATTCTTAAGCCTTCTGTGACCGCTCGTCTTGTATTGGCACGCGAATGGGCTGGCCACTCATCGATGACGGGAAGTGCTTTTTCGTAGCCGACTTTTTTACAATACTCATCGAACGCCTTCGCTAGGACTTCTTGCACTCTCCAGTTATCGTCCTTGGAGACTTCTTCTCTCAAAAAGGCGAAAACTGCCTCTTTCTGTGATAAATAGCCAAAAAGGAAGACTGCATACATTCGAACTTGATACACCCCAGACTGATAGGCGAAGTGTGCCAGTTGCTCTATTTCTTCTGGCTTGTAGTTTTGATAATCTTGTAAGGCTCTTCTTTCTTCCTTTTTGAACCCGCTTTGGAAGGGCGCAAAGTCCTTCTCTAATTGCTCTATATACGTCTTCAAACAACTCCTCCTCTCTCGGCGTTTACCGAATTGAATCGCTTTTATTATACTCCATCCAATCAACAAGCACAGCCCCTATTCGGGAAGCTGTGCTTGTTGTGCTTCTAGTTTTCGTTGTTTGTTGCGTTCGCGGAGGCCTTTGAAGAAGGTTTGCAAGAGGGTTTTGCATTCGTCTTCCAAGATGCCTTGCTCGACTTCGACTTGATGGTTGAACCGCTCGTCTTGAAGAAGATTCATAAAGGTGCCGGCTGTCCCTGCTTTTGGGTCAAAGGCGCCGAACGTGACCTTTTTGAGGCGCGCGAGAATCATCGCTCCGCTACACATCGGACAAGGTTCCAATGTGACGAAGAGTTCGCAGTCTTCGAGTCGCCAGCTTCCAAGGTGCTGGTTGGCTTGGCGAATCGCTTTAATTTCAGCGTGTAGCGTGGCGTCTTGTTCCTTTTCGCGTAAGTTATGGCCACGCCCAATGATTTCACCATTCAAGACTACGACAGCTCCGATTGGTACTTCCGCTTGGTCATAGGCTTTCTGGGCTTCTTTCAACGCTTCCCTCATAAAGAATTCTTTTTCCTGAAGTTCCATGTTCTTACTGATAGACGCGCTTCGTCACGACTAGACTATGCGGT
>CALIJD010000001.1 GCA_938017885.1 uncultured Granulicatella sp. | reverse complement strand
GTAACAACGCTATCACCTGGTTTAATGGCATCCATTCTTTCCTGCATCTCTTTAACTCTTTGACGTTGTTTACGTCCAAAGAACCAGAATGCTCCACCCGCTACTACTACGTATAAAATTAATAATGTTGTTTGATCCATAATCTTTCCTCATTTCTTTAAATCTATAGTCTTACTTTAACAAAAATGACCGGATTTTTCTATAAGAATTAGAAATTTCTAGCATTTTCTTTGTTGAAGCCATATTCTTCAAAGAACGCTTCTCTAAACTCTAATAAGTTATCATCCATAATTGCTTGGCGTACTTGCTTCATTAAGTTTAATAAGAAGTACAAGTTATGATAACTGGTTAAGCGTAATCCGAATGTTTCATCTGTTTTAAATAAATGACGAATATAAGCACGTGTATAATTACGGCATGTGTAACAATTACATTTCTCATCTAATGGACGGAAATCACGTTCATATTTCGCATTTTTGACTACTAGACGTCCGCTACTAGTCATACATGTACCGTTACGCGCAATACGTGTTGGTAATACGCAGTCAAACATGTCTACTCCACGAATGACACCATCGATTAATGAGTCGGGTGAACCTACTCCCATTAAATAGCGAGGTTTATTAGAAGGAATCAGTGGGGTTAAGTAATCCAACACTTCATTCATCTCTTGCTTTGTTTCACCAACAGATAATCCACCAATAGAATATCCTGGGAAATCAAGAGAAATCATGTCTTTAGCATGAGCAATACGTAAATCTTTATAGCCTGCACCTTGTAAGATACCAAATAATGCTTGTGTGTCTGGTGACTTATGCGCCTTTAATCCACGCTCTGCCCAACGAGTAGTACGAGCAATCGAGTCTTTCACATAATCATGTGTATGATGAAAATCAGGACATTCGTCAAAACTCATAATAATATCTGCGCCTAATTTGTTTTGAACATCAATTGAAATTTCAGGCGATAAGAACAATTTAGATCCATTGAGATGATTTCTAAAATGAACCCCCTCTTCTTCAATACGACGCATATCACTTAACGAAAATACTTGGAAACCACCTGAATCGGTTAGAATTCCTTTCTTCCAATTCATGAAGTTATGGAGTTTACCAGCCTCGTCTACAATATCCGCACCAGGACGTAACCATAAATGATAGGTATTACTTAAAATGATATTAGCGCCCATTTCATCTAATTCTTCTGGAGACATTGATTTTACGGTGGCTAGTGTTCCAACCGGCATAAACATCGGTGTTGGAAAAGTACCATGAGGTGTAATGATTTCTCCAAGACGAGCGCCTGTATGTTTTTCTGTTTTAATCAATCTATATTTTACTGCAGGTTCTGTCATTGCATAAATCCTTTCTTCATTTCATAACTACCTAACTGTACTCTACATAGGCAAAAATGTCCAATAAAAACGGGAGTCACGCACTCAATGACTCCCTTCTTTTTATCAACCTAAGTCGGCAATTTTTGTATAATTGTAGCTTGGCTCTTTCAATTTCTCATCAAAGCTTACTTCTAAATTATGTCCTTGGAAAAACCATTCATCTCCAGTTTCAACAAAGTAAGTAATACCATTTTCTTCAACGCTCACATAAGGATTACTTGGAGCATCTACTTCAACAGCTAAAGAGAAGCCTTCATGAATTGGACTGCATCCGTATACTTTACCCAGGAAACGAACACCACGTTCTTTAGATACACCCATTTCTTCTTCGAACCATGCTTGTGCTTTTTTATCAATTGTTAATTGCATTGTATCCACTCTTTCCTTTTAATTTACACTCTCATTCTAACATAAAATCATAAAAAGTTAGTAAAGTTTGCTCACTGGTTACCTGTATACATGAAAGAAACGCAATTTAGAGATGTTAGACTTGTGAACCCATTAGATTCATAAAAAGAAACTGTTTTCTTTAAATCATCAGTTGCTAGTTGAATTTGATACACATTCTTGTACTTTTCTAGAGTCTGTTGTAACAATTTTGTTCCTATTCCTTGATGTTGGTATTCAGGGTACACTAAAATATCTTGAATAAACAGAATAGACGCCGCGTCTCCAACCGCACGCAGTACTCCAACGAGTATTCCTTCCTCATTAAACGCTGCTAATACATGAAGCGAATTTTTATAAGCAACTTCAAGCATTCCTGGATTTTGCGTGTAATTTGTCCATCCTACTGCTTCATATAAAGGCAGAACCGCTTCTAAAGTGACAACTGGATTTTCAACATAACGAATCATTTGATACTACCTCTTTCTATCATGATTATTTACTATACTTTCATAAAAATTATAAATAAAAAAACTGGAATCCACAATAGTGAATTCCAGTTTTGAACTTGTCTAATAAGATTAGCCAAGTTTGTTATAGTATTCAACGACTAGTGATTCGTCAACTTCAGAAGTTAACTCGTCACGTAATGGTAGACGGTTTAATGAACCTTCTAATTTATCTTCGTCGAAAGTAACGAACTCTGGACGACCATATAAAGCTTCTAAAGCTTCTTTAATGATTGTTAAGTTACGTGATTTTTCACGAACACCCACAACATCGCCAACTTGTACTTGGAATGAAGGGATATCTACGCGTTTACCGTTCACAGTGATGTGACCGTGGTTTACTAATTGACGAGCTTGACGACGAGTAGTTGCTAAACCTAAACGGTATACTACGTTATCTAAACGTTGTTCAAGAAGAACCATGAAGTTTTCACCATGTTTACCTTCTTTAATTTTGCCAGCTTTTTTGAATAAAGTAGCAAATTGACGTTCGTTCATACCGTACATATGACGTAATTTTTGTTTTTCTTGTAATTGTTGACCATACTCAGATAATTTTTTACGGCTATTTGGTCCGTGTTGACCTGGTGCGTATGGACGACGAGCGATTTCTTTTCCTGTTCCTGAAAGTGAAATGCCTAAACGACGAGATAACTTCCAGCTTGGTCCAGTGTAACGTGACATTGAACATTCCTCCAATAATTGTTTATTTTTTGGAGTAAAATAATCGCGAAATCTTCGATTCGTGCAGTCACTACAAGGGTTCACCTTTGCAGCCGTGGTTACTACCTTACCCTAAAGGCTAGGACTGTTGACGAGCTTCTATATTTCTGCTGCATATTTTACACAAAAAGTATTATACCCTATTTCCTATGAAAATACAAGGATTTTACTTCACTTCCCATTCAAGAGATAAGTGGCAACATTTTTGATCATCGGATTCCAATTGGTGCAATGTTTGAACCCCATTTCCAGTTTCACGAATTTCATAAAAACTCTTAACTGTAGCTTCAGGTAAAATTTCCTTATCATATTTTACAAGAACTGATTTTAAAGAATGAGTCTTAATAAATTCCATGCCAAGGCTATCCATCACCCAATCGAAATACTTTGCGTTATTTACATGGTGATTATAATCGATATCATTCAAGCGAACGCGGTATGTTTGAACATTTGCTTTTTCTAAGTCGATTTTTGGAACTCTTGGATTCCGACGATTATCCTTTTTATTCTCAATTGGGTATTCGTTAAGCACTTCTTCATCTAGTGAGATGAGTTTTCGCTCTTCAATATTAATCATTGAGAAAGTCGTTAATGCGTCTACTAGCACTTCTTCGTCTAAAGACAAAATTGTATAACGACGGAATGTAAAGAACTTGTTATATCCAACTGGTTCAGTTTCTACAATAATTTCTTCTTCTAATTTAGGAAGACGATTAACCATTAATTGGTTTTGAATCACAATCCAAGATAAGCCTTTTTGATAAATTAAATCGGGGTGTGCTAAAGAACGCTCTTGTTTACGAGACGCTAGCATCATAATCCCAACAACATGACTTAGAGATAACTCTCCTTTCCAATTACACTCATACGCCTTCACAACATGATTCATACGACAAATTGATTCTACCATAGTACATCCTTTCGAAATTGCCTAGTTCCATACATCTTCGCTATCTGTATTCAATACTGAAACAATGTCATGCCCTTTGAATAAGGTAATATAGTCAGTTGGTAAATGCATTATATTATATAATTCTGGATAATCTGGAAAGATTTCATAAGCTTGATTTCCTTCTAGTGGTTGAGGATCAATCGTTTGATCGATTGGAGCAATATACCAAGTTTCATCATCAAAACGGTGTGCATACCACTCATCCACTTCAAACGTATGGTTTGCAATCACTAATGGTCCATCGAAACGAAATGGAATCAGACGGCCTAATGTTTTCGTACGTTTTCCTGTTTGAATCGTTTTACGAATAATATCTAAGAAATAAGAGAAATCTTCTACCCATTCATCTAATAGTTTATGCTCGTAATTTTGAACCACTACTTGAAAATCTTCCCCTTTAGGAATGACTTTCACTTGTCCATAATGAATTGGAATTAAAGTATCGACCTCGTCCCAATTCTCCTCAAAATATTCTCCTACGAAAGTAAGCAACTCTTCTGCTTCCTTTTGATAGTCTTCATCCGCCACTAAAATCAGACGTCGACCATTCACTTCACGAATAAATTCCATAAAATCTCTCCTTCCACGTTTACTAGTGTACCTCATTTTTAAAAATTTTACCTGTATCATACCCGCAAACACTGAAAATTTGTTATACTGAATGAAAGCATGAAAGGAGCACATCGATGCAAAATAACCCTTTTTACAAGTTTTATCAAAAATCTCTTGAAGAAAGAAAAGAAGCTTTATTAAATCATCCAAACTTATCTAACGAAACCAAATCACTACTCGAAAAAGGTCTTGTACTACCAGAGTCCATCGCAAATCAAATGGTCGAAAACCAAATTGAAATATACGGCCTACCCTATGGAATTGTTCCTGAATTAATCGTAAACGGAAAAAGTTATATCGTTCCAATGGTAACGGAAGAACCTTCTGTTATTGCTGCAGCGAGTTACGCTTCAAAATTAATCAACTTAGCTGGCGGAACCATAACGATTCAAGAAAAGCGCGAAATGATTGGAGAAATTGCAATTGTAAAATCTCCTCTAACACTAGAAGAAGTAAAAACTAAACTTGAGGAACAGAAAGAATCATTATTTTCGATTTCTGATAACGCGCACCCTTCCATCGTCAAACGCGGTGGTGGTTTACGAGATATCTGGGTAGAAGAAAAGTCTACTGACAAAGAACGATTCTACATTTTCTATGTATCAGTTGATACAAAGGAAGCAATGGGAGCAAATATGCTGAATACCATCCTCGAAGCACTTGTCTCTCCAATTGAAGCAATGACTTGCGGCGAAAGCATTATGGCTATCCTATCAAACCTTGCAACAAACTCCGTTGTCACTGCTAAATGCGTGCTCTCTCCAAGAATCTTGGATACGAAAACTACTAAAGGTGAAGATGTGATAGATCGAATCGTTTTAGCAAGTGAATTTTCAAAAGCGGATCCTTACCGTGCAACTACACATAACAAAGGGATAATGAACGGTATTGATTCTGTTGTCATCGCTACTGGAAATGACTGGCGAGCAATCGAAGCTGGTGCTCACGCTTATGCAAGTTTAAGCGGCCAATATCAACCACTGACAAACTGGACAAAAGATGAGGCAGGGAACTTAGTGGGAACTATCACTCTTCCACTTCCTGTTGGAACGGTTGGAGGTTCAATTGCCATTCATCCAGGTGCACAATTTGCACACGAGTTACTCGGTCATCCAAGTGCTGTTGATCTAGCAGGAATTATCGCCTCGATTGGTTTAGCGCAAAACCTTGCTGCTGTAAGAGCTCTTGTAACAGATGGTATTCAAAAAGGACATATGAGACTTCAAGCGAAATCCTTAGGGCTAACAGTTGGAGCAACCGAAGAAGAACTTCCACTGCTGATGAACTTGCTTAGTAAAGCTCCTCACTTAAATCAAGAAACTGCAAAATCTCTTTTAGAAGAATTAAGAAAATAAAAAATAGACTTCCGTAGCCTAGTTGCTAAGGAAGTCTTCTTTTTTTCATTATCTTTCGTCTTCAGTGTATTCCATTAATGTGAAGATGTCGTATTCGCTAATTTTTTCGCGACCTTTTAAGTCTGTTAACTCTACTAAGAACGCTAAACCAACTACTTCACCGCCAAGTTTTTCAACTAATTTTGCAGCGGCAGCCATTGTTCCACCTGTTGCTAATAAGTCATCACAGATAAGAACTTTTTGACCAGGTTTTACAGCATCTTTGTGTAAGTGTAATTCTGCTGATCCGTATTCTAAATCATATTCAACAGCTACTGTTTCACGAGGTAATTTCCCTTTTTTACGCGCTGGAGCAAATCCGATTCCTAATTCATACGCTACAGGACATCCAACGATGAATCCACGTGCTTCTGGTCCAACAATCATTTCAGCACCTATTTTACGTGCATAGTCAACAATTTGTTGGGTTGCATATTGATAAGCTTTTCCGTTTGCCATTAATGGAGAAATATCACGAAAAATAATACCCTCTTTAGGATAATTTGGAACGCTAGCAATATATTCTTTCAAGTTCATCAAGAACTCCTCCTTTTATTTATCCTATTGCGATTCAATCCAATTTTTCAATTCTTGAAACTGACTATAATTGAATTTTTTTTCAAGCAATAATTGTTCTTTTAACTTCTTTAATAAAACTGACTCTTCCAAGTCATTCGTTTTAGGACTTGTATGAATAAACAAATGTCCGTTTTCTATTTTAACAAATTCTAACTCAAAAAACACTTTTAATATAACTCGAAATTGTTCAATCGGAATTTTTAAGAAATTAGCGACTGAAACTAATTTTTCATTGTAAGGAAGTTGTCCATGAGATTGAATATATTTATAAACACTACCAAACTTAGACTTGTCTGGAATTCCTGTTGTCACAACTGAGTTCTTCGTATACGCGATGATATAAAGCTTTTGAGGAAATTCCATTTTAAAGAAAGTTTCCACTTCCTCCACTTTTCAGGTAAATCAAATAACACGATCGCATTTGCGGTTGGAATCTCATTTGAGGAAACAAAAGATGAAAAATCCATCACGCTTGAATTACTTGGAATTCTTGTTTGTAGTTCTTTTAAATACACTTCATTTGAAGCTAAATAAAGGGCATTTTCAACATCAAGATGATCTTTAGTAATCTTCGAAGTCCGCCAGTCAATAACGATTCTACCTTTCACAGCGATATCTTTCACCATTAATTGAGGAAGACGATTATTTTGCCATTCATTTATCTCTAAAGTACCAGCAATGCTAATCATGGTATCTGGTTGAAGTGAAGATGCCCATTCCCCTTTACTAAAGGCCATTGCTTGTAGCGTGTTTTTAGAATTATCTTCTTTCAAATGAAGCTTCAAATGTTTTTTATCCGCTCCTAGCAATTGAGTAGACGCCACTTGGATTCCTTCTAATGAAACAATAGGCTCTGGATTATCCGTTCCAAATGGTTTTAAGCTGGCTAATGATTCAATCCAATCAACCGTAATGTCTTTTAGTGGAAGAACTTCATCAATCGTTAACGTAGCCTTCGCATCCAATAAATCTTGATAGTCTTTAGCATATTTTTCTAGCCCGTCAATAATCGTTGGAAGCATAATCGTTTCAACTGTCAATCCTGCCGCCATATGATGTCCACCGAATTTTAAAAGATGATCTTTCACACTGGTTAACGCATCATAAAGATTAAACTCACCAAATGAACGACCGCTCCCTTTTGCAGTTAGTCCGTCTTCACTAATTCCTAATACGATGGTAGGTTTACCAGTCTGTTCGACGATTCGACTCGCTACAATTCCAAGAACACCTTCGTGCCAATCTTGTTGAGCTAACACAAGTATAGGTTGATTCATTTGTTCTTGAATAAGTAGAGAGGCCTCTTCGACAATTTGATTGACGATTGCCTGACGCCTTTCGTTTTCCGATTGCATGAAATCAACAATACTCTGAGCTTCTTCATCATCAAACGTTGTCAACAACTGAACGCCTGGTGTAGCATCTCTAAGGCGACCTAGCGCATTTAAACGCGGTCCGATTTGGAAACCAATCGTTTTTTCATCTAATTTATCAACTTTAACGGATAACTTCTCAATCAATGTCACAAGCCCAATACGTTGCGTTTGTTTCATTTGATTGATTCCTAGTTTAGCAATCGTTCTATTTTCGTCTGTAAGACTGACTAAGTCAGCAATTGTTCCAATTGCTGCTAATTCTACCATTTCTTCTGGAAACTCTCCTAGAAGCGCGTGAGCAAGCTTAAATGCTACTCCAGCTCCTGATAAATCTTTGCATGGATAGTTAGCCTCTGGATGACGAGGATGAACAACCGCAAAAGCCTCCGGAAGTTCACTTGGAATCTCATGGTGATCCGTTAAAATCACATCACAACCATTTTCCATCGCATAACGAATTGGTTCATGCGCTGCAATTCCACAGTCTACCGTAATAATAAGCGTATGACCTTCTTCGATTGCGCGTTGGAACGCTGGAATATTTGGACCATAACCATCTGTAAAGCGATTTGGTAAATAGTACGATACTTGAGCTCCTAGCATTTCGAGTGTTTCGTAGAGAATCGTTGTACTTGTAATCCCATCTGCATCGTAGTCGCCGTAAATATGAATCAATTCACCGTTTTCAATAGCTTCTTGAATACGTCCTACCGCTTTATCCATATCGTGTAAAAGGAATGGGTCATGAATTAGATGTGGTGTTGGCGAAAGAAACTCTTGCAACTCTTCTACTGTTTGAATCCCACGTTCCACACATAACCGAACGAGATTCTCAGACATGCCACTTTCACTTGCAAGAGATGTTACGAGTTCTTCATCCACATTCTCTTTTAACTTCCATGCATAATTTGCAAAACTCATCGTACACCTCCTCTACTTTTTATTGAAAATACTCCCTAATAGTTTGTCTCCTATTTTTGGGAACAAAACATTTAATTTACTCGCAAAGTTCATTGTTTTTGGCAAATTTACTTCACGTTTTTCTTTTTCAATTCCTTTAACAACTTCTCCTGCTACCTTCACTGGATCTAGTACTACGGCGCCTAATTGCTCTAAGTATTTTCCAGTTGGCTCGGCTTTATCAAAGAAATCTGTCGCAATAGGACCAGGATTCACAGTCATTACATGGACGCCATAAGGTTTTAATTCTAAACGTAGTGCATTCGAATACCCTAACACTCCAAATTTAGTTGCTGAGTAAACGGAAGATTTAGCCGTCGCTGATTTTCCAGCTTGAGAAGCAATATTCACAAATACTCCGCTCTTAGCTTCTATAAAACGAGGAACAAAATGCTGAGTGATTTTAATTAATGTATTCAAGTTTAACTGAAGCATTTCACTAATTTCAGATTCACTTAAGTCTTTGGCTAATTTAAAGTAACCTAAACCAGCATTGTTGATGACCATCGTAATTTTGTATGATGCATCCAGATTTCCTAGTAATTGATTAATGGACGCATCATCGGTTAAATCACACGAATAAATATCGACAGGTTTAGACGTGTTCAATCTGCATTTTGAGGCTACTTGCTCTAGTTTAGTCATATTACGAGCTACAAGAATGAGTTGCACGCCTCTTTTAGCTAATTCAATTGCGATTTGTGCACCTAATCCACCACTTGCTCCAGTGACAAGAGCCACTTGATTTGTAAACCATTTAGCGTCCTTCATGATGTTTAATCCTTTCAACGGTCACAATGTCGAAGTCTTTTACAACTTGTACATTTTCAAAGATTGTTTTCGCTTCGTCTTCTAACTCTTGGGATTGTTTTCCAATATAGCGAGCACTAATATGTGTTAACAAGAGTCGTTTGACTTCAGCGTTTTTAGCTACTTCAGCTGCTTGAAGACTTGTTGAATGGAAATGACGATAGGCTTGTTGGCCTTTATCTCCTTCATACGTTGCCTCATGGACCAGTACATCCGAACGATAAGCTAAGATTTCACTTGCTTCACATTTACGAGTATCCCCGCAAATAGTTACAACACGACCTTTAATATCTGGTGAAATATAATCTTGTCCATTCACGATTGTTCCATCTTCTAGAGTAATCGTCTCCCCTTTTTTCAACTTGCCATAGAGTGGACCAAAAGGAATTCCTAACTCTTTTAGACGGTCTGCTTGAAGTTCACCTGGTTGATCCCAGGCGAGCAGTGATGAAACGCATCGCTATTGTGGTTTGTTGCTGCTTGACGACG